>CAVBFV010000295.1:0-3826 GCA_963594575.1 Lachnospiraceae bacterium
CGCTTCGTCTTCAGGACGTGGCATCTGTGTCTGGGGCTTCTGTTTCTTGCCTGACTTCAGGAATAGTTTCTTTTTCTTGAGCCATGCAGCCTTGCGTATTTCGTATTCTTCGCGATGACGCTCCAAAAAATTATCTGCCATGTTTCGTTTCCTTTTTTTTACTTTGCGTTATGAATGCTTATTCTTCTTTAAACTTACTGTAAATCACCTTTATCTGTATAGGACTTGTCTCCTTGCCGTTGCTGTCGGTGGTTATTACACCTCTTTTCAGTCGGGTAGAAGCGAGTGACATATCGTGATTAATCTTGGAGATGACGGTAGTATAGCCCTGTGTGGTTGTGATGACGTTTACAGGAACCAGTACTACTTTATTCCAGTTTTCCCCCTTGCCCTTGTTCTTATACATGGCAGAAACCAGGTTGGCGATATTCTGGAATGTATAGGCATTCTTGTAGGTGCCGGTACTGCTGTAGCTTGCCGTATAAGAAGTACGGTTGTCAGCCAACTTGCTCTTTTCGAAGAACGACTGCAAACTGTCTTTCTGAACCATCAGGATGGTACTTGGTGTAGCAAAGTTGTATGGGTTGTCTTCGTCTGCATTGTTGAGTCGTTGGAAGGAGATGGTAGCTGTGTTGAGCGTATCCTTCTCATGACCCTTCATGATGTCATCGATAGGAAGAGTAACCTCGGTGAAGATACCGGCAGGCGACTTGAGGTAAGTCCAGTCCTCCTGACTTGCCAACTTCTTCAAGTTCTCGGTATCATTCTCAATCTTGTTGAGCTGCAATACCTCTTCTGTACCATCAAAACGGTTGTATCCGATTCCAGTACTGTCAGTAACGCCGTCCTTTGCCTTGATGGTCTTTTTCCAGTAGAAGATAAGCTTTGTATTCCAAATCTTAGCCATGTTACCCGTACCACCTACATTCTTGATGTAGAAGCCAGGGCAGACGTTGTGCAGGAACTTGAAGTTGGTCTTGAAGTACTTTGGATGCTCTGCGTATGTCTGCAGGATGTAAGATCCATAGTTCTTATAAGTCTTACCATCTTTCTTGTACTCCTTGTTTAAGTAAATCTTGAAGTTCTTGACGTCTGATGTATTGCTCAAGTTGTAATTACTGCTCCAATGCGGGTTGTTTTCGTTTACCCAGCCGTTCTTGAAGGCATCATAATTAGAGTAATATTCCTGATCCTCTCTCATCGGCTCGGTCATCTCATAGGCTGTCACCTTCATTGGGGCGATGGTATCACCGTAGCTGGCGTTGTAAGAAACAAGGAGGTAGCATGAGTCGGCTTCGATAGAACCATTGTTTGCCTTCTTGATATCTAGTGTATCTACAGAGAAAGTAGGCAATACGCTCAACTGGGTCATGTAGTCGCCCTTTACATAGTTGCCGGTTTCCGGGTCTTTCATCTTTCCGATGAGCCCCGTGTTGTTGCGGCTCAATACGGAATCTGCTACTATAGACTTTGTGGTAACATTGAACGCTGAGTTAGAAATGTTAATGTTGTCTATCTTATTAGTGATGCTACCACCGATTCCCTCGGTGGTATCATCACATGCAGCGAAAGTAAGCGCTGCTATTACTAATACTGTTAAGAGTCTTAAAATTTTCATTATCCTTGTATGTATGTGTCTCTGTTGTCGGAATTTTATTCTGCGTCAGGACAAACCTTGTTGATGAAGTCTGCGTATGGCTCCTGGATATCTTCTCCCGGATAAGTCAGTACAGGCTTGTTCTTCTCCTTCGCATAATCAAAGAGAATCTGGGTAGCTTCTTCTTCACCTTCTACCACACCGTCGCTATAGTCGATGGCGAGTTTGCCGAGCTCAATGAAGTCGAAGTCGTCCTGATAGCCGTCGAGCAGTTCAGACTTGGCATCGCGGAAGGCAACGCAAGGTTTGAAGTTGGTACCCAGTTCACCCTTGAGTTCGTTGGTATAGAGAGCGGTAATCACCTTTGATTCTGCAAATGAAGGCTCTTCGCTGTAGGCAGTCTTTACATAGAATGGTACTACTGCGCTAGCCCAACCCTGGCAGACGATCACATCAGGCTGCCAGCGGAGCTTCTTTACGGTTTCCAATACACCACGTGCAAAGAAGATAGCTCTTTCTCCGTTGTCGGCATATTCCTTTCCGTTTTCATCGGTGCCCATCTGGCGGCTCTTGAAATAGTCGTCATTATCGATGAAATAAATCTGCTGTCGTGTTGTTGGTATAGATGCAACCTTGATGATCAGCGGATGGTCTGTATCATCGATGATAAGGTTCATACCAGACAGGCGAATGACCTCGTGCAATTGTCCGCGACGCTCGTTGATGGTGCCCCACTTAGGCATGAAGGTGCGGATCTCAAAACCTGCTTCCTGCATCTTCTGAGGCAGTTCGCGTCCCATGATTGACATGTGAGACTCGGCTACGTATGGGTCGATCTCCTGATTGATAAATAATACTTTTTTTGCCATAAAATTTAAATTTTATTCTTACGAATTACGTGCAAAGGTACAAAAAAAACTTCAAATAGGGGCATTTTTTCTCCGAAATTCATTATTTTCGGCAATAATTCGCATATTTTTAGGTTTTTTCTTTCTCATTTGAGAAAAAAGTTGTTATTTTGCACCCGAAAACAGATTATGACGATGAAAGTATTCAATAAGATTGTTGACCTCCAGAACGAACTCTTCATGTGTCGTAAGGAGGGAAAGGAAATCGGCCTTGTGCCAACTATGGGTGCGCTGCATGAGGGTCACGCCTCTCTTGTTAAGCGCAGTGTGAAGGAAAATGGCGTGACTGTAGTTTCTGTGTTCCTGAATCCTACACAGTTTAATGATCAGGGTGACTTGGATCGCTATCCTCGTACCCTCGATGCTGACTGCAAGCTCTTGGAGGCTTGTGGTGCTGACTATGTGTTTGCACCATCGGTGAAGGAGATGTATCCTACACCAGATACACGCCACTTTGAGTTTCCACCTGTTTCTACCGTGATGGAGGGTGCCAAGCGCCCGGGTCATTTCAATGGTGTATGTCAGGTAGTGAGCCGTCTTTTCTATATCGTTCGACCAACTCGTGCTTATTTCGGTGAGAAGGATTGGCAGCAGATTGCTGTCATCAAGCAGCTCGTGAAGTACATCAACAGCGATGTGCAGATTGTGGAGTGTCCTATCATCCGTGATGAGGATGGTTTGGCTAAGAGCAGCCGTAATACTTTGCTGGCTCCTGATGAGCGTGCCATTGCGCCAAACATCTATAAGGCTCTGAAGGAGAGTGTGGAGTATGCCAAGACTCATACCGTACAGGAAACTCACGATAAGGTGGTTGCCGACATCAATGCTGTAGAGGGTCTGGAGGTAGAGTATTTCCAGATTGTGGATGGTGACAGCCTGCAGGATGTTTCTTCATGGGAGGATAGTGCATACGTGGTAGGTTGCATCACCGTTTATTGCGGTAAGACTCCTATCCGTCTCATCGACCATATCAAGTATAAGGGATAATTCCTCGATAGATATTCTTTATAAAGTTTAATCCGTAACAGATCAAATAACAGAACAATGCAGATAGAAGTATTGAAGAGTAAGCTCCATTGTGTGACCGTAACTGAGGCTAACCTGAATTATATGGGTAGCATCACCATCGATGAGGACTTGATGGACGCTGCTAATCTGATAGCAGGTGAGAAGGTTCAGATCGTAGATAACAACAATGGTGAGCGCTTGGAGACCTATATTATCAAGGGTGAGCGTGGCAGCGGTTGCATCTGCCTGAATGGTGCTGCAGCCCGCAAGGTGCAGGTGGGTGATACCGTCATCATCATCGCCTATGCCCTGA
>CAVBFV010000296.1:0-3809 GCA_963594575.1 Lachnospiraceae bacterium
TGCGCATCACACAGAACCAGACAGAGGAAGACAGCTTCATCTTCTGGAACGATGACCCTATCGTTACAAAGGAGTTGGCTAAGTACAACCTCAAGTCACACCTCTGCCCATTCTCTGAGTTCAAGGAGGAGGGTTGCGTCGGCTTTATAGAGGATGGCAAGTACAAACTCAACTTCCCGTCAGCCTTCGAAATGCCACAGGCAGACATGAGTCTCCGCGGCAAGCACAATATCTATAACAGTCTGGCTGCAGGTCTGGCATGCAACATCGTAGGCATCGACCACGAGACCCTGCATAAAGGCTTAAGCGACTTCCCTGGCGTAGAGCACCGTCTGGAGAAAGTGGGCAAGTTCCAGGGCGTTTACTATGTGAACGACTCAAAGGCAACCAACGTGGATGCCTGCTGGTATGCGCTGGAGAGCATGACAACCCCTACCATCCTCATCATCGGCGGTAAGGATAAGGGAAATGACTATAACCAGATCAAGGAACTGGTAAAGGAGAAATGTGCGGGTATCGTATATCTCGGAGCCGACAACCAGAAGTTGCACGACAACTTTGACGCACTCGGCATCCCTGTCCGCGACACCCACAGCATGAAGGATTGCGTGGCAGCCTGCCAGGAATTGGCAAAGCCGGGCGACACCGTACTCCTCAGCCCATGCTGCGCAAGCTTCGATCTCTTCAAGAACATGGAAGATAGAGGCGAGCAGTTTAAAGCGCTGGCAAGAGCCATCGGAGAATAACAGTTTTCAACAAATAGAACAGATAGAACTATAAAGAAATGAATAACAAGAGCATTGGTAATATTTTCAAGGGAGACAAGGTGATCTGGATGGTCTTCTTCTTTCTCTGTATGATAAGCATCGTGGAGGTATATTCTGCCTCCAGCTCCTTGTCGTACAAGACAGGAAACTACATGGCACCTGTCATCCGCCACATCTTGCTCTTGGGAGGCGGTCTGTTCACCATGATTTGCATGCTCAAGGTAAAATGCAAGTACTTCAAGATTGTTACCCCCATCGTGATGGGCATCTCATTACTGTTGCTCGTCCTGGTCTTGGCTACCGGTCAATCTACCAACGGAGCCTCCCGATGGTTCTCTCTGATGGGCATACAGTTCCAGCCTTCTGAGATAGCGAAGGGAGCGGTAGTACTGGCTGTTGCTCAGATTCTTAGTGCTATGCAAACAACTCAGGGAGCCAACAGGAAGGCATTCAAGTTCATACTTGTAGCAACCGCTCCATTTGTAGTTCTCATCGGACTGGAAAACTTATCCACAGCCATGCTCCTCAGTATCACAATCTTAGCCATGATGCTCATCGGACGAGTGCCGATGAACCAGATTGGCAAGCTGGTGGGACTGGGCATGATTGTCATCGTCACAGCCTTTGCAGGTATCATGATAGTAGGACAGGACAAGGGCGAAGAGGGCAATAAACCGGAAAATACGCTGACCGAGAAGGTTGAGCAGGAACAGAACGAGCCTAACATGGCAGAAAAGATGTTCCATAGAGCCGACACCTGGAAAGCCCGTATTGACAAGTTTATGAACTCAAAGCCTGTAGCCCCACAGGATGTCGATCTCGACAAAGATGCCCAAGTGGCACATGCCAACATCGCCATCGCCTCTTCCAACATCGTAGGCAAAGGACCTGGAAACTCAGTAGAAAGAGACTTCCTCTCACAGGCGTTCTCAGACTTCATCTATGCCATCATCATCGAAGAGATGGGTATTTGGGGAGCCGCACTGGTTGCATTCCTCTACATCATCCTCCTGTTCAGAGCTGGCAGAATAGCCAACAGGTGTGAGAACAATTTTCCAGCCTTCCTCTGCATGGGACTCGCCATCATGCTGGTTACCCAGGCACTCTTCAACATGGCAGTAGCAGTAGGTTTGGCTCCTGTTACAGGACAGCCACTACCACTCATCAGTAGAGGTGGTACATCTACCATCATCAACTGTCTGTACCTGGGCATCATCCTGAGTATCAGTAGAACAGCCAAGAAGAAAGAGATACCTCAAAATGAGCTCGACGACAGCAAAATGGTGGCTGCCTGACAAGAGTTTTATAAATTAAGGTGAAAAAATGGCAGAAAATGCCGTTAAATCGATATTTTTTTATACCTTTGCGTTATAAACATGAACGGATATGAATAATGAATTAAGAATTATCATAAGCGGAGGCGGCACAGGTGGTCACATCTTCCCTGCCGTATCCATTGCAAATGCCATCAAGGCGAAGCGCCCTGATGCTAAGATTTTGTTTGTAGGTGCACTCGGCAGAATGGAAATGCAGCGTGTACCTGCTGCGGGTTATGAGATCAAGGGCTTGCCTATCTGCGGCTTCGACAGAAAGCATCTGCTCAAGAACATCGCCGTACTCTTTAAGATATGGAAGAGCCAGCACATGGCAAAGAGCATCATCAAAAACTTCAAGCCTATGGCAGCTGTGGGTGTAGGTGGCTATGCTAGCGGTCCGACTCTCAATGTTTGTGCCAGCAAAGGAATACCTTGCCTCATCCAAGAGCAGAATTCATACGCTGGTGTAACCAATAAACTCTTGGCCAAGAAGGCTGAAAAAATCTGTGTGGCTTACGAAGGAATGGAGCGTTTCTTCCCTGCAGACAAGATTATCATGACCGGTAATCCTGTTCGCCAGAATGTATTGGAAACTACCATCACCCCGGAAGAAGCACGCAAGCAATTCGGTCTCGACCCTGAAAAGAAGACCATCTTGCTCGTAGGTGGCAGCCTTGGCGCAAGAACCATCAACGAGAGTGTGCTCCAGCACCTCGACCTGGTGAAAGAAAGCGGCGTACAGTTTATCTGGCAAACAGGTAAATACTATAATGCTGCCATTATGGAGCAACTGAAAGGTCAGGAGTTGCCAATGCTCAAGGTTACTGATTTCATCAGCGACATGGGGGCAGCTTACAAGGCAGCCGACCTGGTTATCAGCCGCGCAGGTGCCAGCAGTATCAGCGAGTTCTGCCTCATCGGCAAACCGGTTATCCTGGTTCCAAGCCCTAATGTGGCTGAAGACCACCAGACCAAGAACGCCATGGCATTAGTCAACAAAGATGCTGCCATCTACGTAAAGGATGCTGATGCACCAGAGGTATTGCTCAAGAAAGCAGTTGACACGGTAAAAGACGAGGCTAAGCTTGCTTCGCTCTGTGAGAATATCAAGAAATTAGGATTAAAGAACTCTGCCGACGTCATCGCCGACGAAGTAATCAAATTAGCAACAAAGTAATGGAAATAAAAGATATTAAAGCAGTTTATTTTGTAGGAGCGGGCGGCATCGGAATGAGCGCCATCGCCAGATACTTCCTCAGCAAGAAGTTGGTTGTAGCCGGATATGACAAGACTCCATCCAATCTTACTCATGAATTGGAGAAAGAGGGAATGCTTATCCACTATGAGGAGAATGTTGACCTCATACCAGAAGCCTGCAAGGACGCCAAGACAACATTGGTAGTCTACACACCGGCAATTCCTGCTGAACACAAGGAACTGGTTTTCTTCCATGAGAATGGCTTCACCATCGAGAAGCGAGCTCAGGTTCTGGGTACATTAACCCGTACACATAAGGGACTGTGCGTAGCGGGTACACACGGAAAGACATCAACATCTACCATGTGTGCTCACATCATGCACCAAAGCCATATTGACTGTAATGCCTTCCTGGGAGGTATCTCAAAGAACTATGGCACCAACTATATCCTCTCCGACAAGAGCGACTATGTTGTCATCGAGGCAGATGAGTTTGACCGCAGTTTCCACTGGTTGCGCCCATGGATGA
>CAVBFV010000297.1:0-3806 GCA_963594575.1 Lachnospiraceae bacterium
ATTTCCCTGACAAGTGGGTTCACCTCCGCAAGAGTAATACCGAGCCTATCATCCGCGTATATAGCGAGGCTTCTACCATGGAGCAGGCTGATGAGTTGGGCAAGAAACTCATGCAGGTGGTTTACGATATGCAGTAAGATACAGAATATAAAATCATAAAAAAGAGATGAAGCATGATTGATTTTTGCTTCATCTCTTTTTTTTGCACTGATTTCCCTCTGCATTAGTGGTAGAAAAGATTAATCACTAATCACTACTCACTACTCATTGCTTGCAAAACTTCAGTAATTTGAAGAAAGATAGAGAAAGATTTGGCTTTCTCAGATAAAAATCGTATTTTTGTTGCTGAATTGCAGAAGATGAGGGTTCTGAGGCCTTCGTAGCAGCAATGAAAAACTTGAACCGCTCCTTATGTGGAGCATAAATGAAATTACGAAAAATGGAATCTATTATAAAGTATTATCAGGTAGCCCATGTCGGGTTCAGCCTTTCTTATCCTGATTCCTGTCGGGAGGTTATGGCTGTATTGCTGGAGGCTTATCAGGGGTTTGAATGCGAAGAGCAGGTCGCATCTGCTGCCCGAACCTCCTTCACTCTTACCTTAAACGAAAGCGGGGAAGAACTGAGGAAACCTGCCGGCTTCAAGGAGGAATGCAGACAGGATGAGGAGGGACAGCTCATTATCAGCGGTAGTCTGGGAGAGACGCAGAAGGCGTTTCTGATGGCGATGACTGATATGAAATCGATACTGGTTACCGATCTTGATTATCAGCATTCCCGTCTTCTGGTTTCTGCTGGTGTCTTCAGTCAGAAGTCGGCTCTCGGTTCTATCAAGGCAACTGTTGATACCTCGCTGATGCTGCTCTATGCCATGCGTTCGGCTGCAGGAGATACACTCCTGTTTCATTCTTCTACCATCGTAAAGGATGGCAAGGCTTATCTCTTCCTGGGCAAGAGCGGAACGGGTAAGAGTACGCACTCCGGTCTGTGGCTCAAGCATATCGAGGGCACCCGCCTGCTCAATGATGACAATCCGGTGGTATATGTCACGCCGGAAGGAACGCCCATGGTGAGTGGCTCGCCTTGGAGCGGAAAGACACCTTGCTATAAGAACGAGGAATATCCGATAGGGGCAATTGTCCAGTTGCGCCAGGCACCGGAGAATAAAATCAGAAAGCAGACCGTCATAGAGTCTTATGTATCTATCAAGTCTTCTGTCTCCGGCAAGGCATGGGAGAAGGAAATTGCAGATGGCCAGCATCAAACAATCGAGAAGATTATCGGGGCTACCCGGCTCTATCAGCTCGATTGTCTGCCTGATGCCGATGCAGCCCTCCTTTGCTGTCAGACCATCGCTCATTAAAACCAATCGTGCAATAGAAAGATGAATAAATCCGATTCAAAATATAAGGCAATTGCAGCGCTTGAGCAATTCATCCGTGAAGGCCGTCCAGTCAAGTTTCCGGTCAAGGGAACCAGCATGCTTCCCTTTATCGTAGGGGATAGAGATTGCGTAGAATTCTATCCGGTAGAAGGCGAGTTGAAGGTGGGCGATATTGTGATGGCGAGGGTCGAAGAAGGCTATCCGGTGGTGCATCGCATCGTCGGGATAGAGCCTGTCGCAGGAGACGCCTCCTTTTCTGCAGATGCTTGCCGCATCGTGCTGACGGGTGATGGCAATCTCGGTTTTAAGGAGCATTGCCTGCGCAAGGATGTCATTGCAAAGGCGCATGTAGTCATCCGTCCCGATGGAAGCCGTAAGAGTCTCATCTCGCAGAAAGCGCTCAGAAACTGGAACAGATGGCAGCGGTTGAGGCCTATACGCAGGTTACTGCTTAAAATAATCAAACTCTATATCCGTTTATCATATAAAAACAGAACTTTCGCATGTTAATAGGAATCACAAGTTCACGTCCATAAGCAGCACGCCCTGAACCAACGGTTACCAGCGAAGGAAAATGGCAGAAACTCCATAAGCAGCACGCCCTGAAAGGGCAGAAGCTCCTAGCCCAGGGCGTGTGGAGCCAACTTGCGATAGTTCAGTACAAATAAAAAACAAGGTACAATTATGAAGATCAAGAACGATTTCAAGCTCCGCGAGATTTGCGGTGAGTATGTGGTAACAGCCGAAGGTATGCAGGCTGTAGACTTTACCAAGTTGATCAGTCTCAATGAAACTGCCGCCTTTCTCTGGAAGACGGCTGAGAAACAGGGCGAGTTTACGGTGGCTTCGCTGGCTCAGGCTCTGTGCGATGAGTATGATGTAGTCATGGCTCAGGCTGAAAAAGACTGTGAGGCAATAGTTGCCCAGTGGCAGAAAGAGGGACTGGTATGAGAAAGTATGCACTTTGGTTTTTTCGCCAGATGTCTGCCGTGCGGGGTCGTTTGCTGTTGCGCATCATCGCCGGTCTTCTGCAGGTAGCATTAGGTTTGTGGCTCGTCTGGTTGTGTCGCCGGTTCATCGATGTGGTGATCTGGCGCGGCAATGTGCTGCGCGAAACCATCGTGCTTTTTTCAGTCATCGCCCTGCTGATAGCCCTTCGCCAGCTGGTATTCTATCTTTCCGGCATCACCGAGGTTATCCTTCAGAATGATATGCGTAGCCGCCTCTTCAGGTTTGTGCTGGGCAGGAAACTCTATGCCGTTAAGCGTCAGGCTGAGGCTGGTTCCGTGAAACCGGCTTCTGAAATGCTTTCCGGCGATATCAGCCAGCGTTTGGAGCGCGATCTCTCTTCAGCCTCTTCGGTAGTTACGGATGTCTTGCCCACGATTGTTGTCACCCTGGTGCAGCTCTTCGGTGCCTTCTTCCTGATGCGTTCCATCGATTCCATCCTGGCATGGAGTCTTCTTGTGCTTACGCCGGTGGTTGCAGTTTGTGCCAAGTATCTGGGTAGCCGACTCAAGAAGATGACGCTGGCGATACGCGAGGAGGAGAGCAGCATACAGATGATGATTCAGGAGACGGTAGAACATGAACTCACCATCAAGACCTTGCAGGCAGAGAGCACGGTTTCCGGTAGGGTTGGCAGCATGCAGCAGCGTTTGCATCAGCTGGTCCGCCGTCGTATCCGCTTTACGTTGTTATCCCGTCTGCTCCTAGCCTTCACCTTCAGTTACGGCTATTTCGGAGCCTTTGTCTATGGTGCCATCCAACTCAAGAACGGGTTGATAACCTTCGGTGTGATGACCGCCTTCCTGCAGCTGGTGGGACAGATACAGAGTCCTATCATGTCGCTCTTGGGCATGATTCCCCAGTTGATTCATGCTTCAGCGAGTGTAGACCGGTTGGTAGAGATAGAAAACACCGAGCAGGAGGAGTCTCTTTCTCAGACAGATGCTTCTATACCTTTGCAGCGTGCTTGCGGCATCCGTCTTCAGGACGTGAGTTATTCTTATCCCGATGAGCGAAAGAAGGTTGTTGTCAGTCATTTCTCCTATGATTTCCGTCCCGCTACATCAGTGGCGATAGTAGGAGAAACCGGTTGTGGCAAGACCACCATCCTGCGCTTGCTGTCGAGTATCATTCAGCCCGATAGCGGAAGGATTGTGCTGTATGATGCCCAAGGCAAAGCGGTAGAAGGAACCGGCATGCGTTCGCATATCGTGTATATAGAGCAGGGTAATACGCTGATGAGCGGAACCATTCGCGACAATCTTCTTCTTGCCAATCCTGGGGCTACTGATGATCAGCTTACCGAAGCCCTTCATGTAGCCTGTGCCGATTTCGTTTTCAGTTTGCCGGCAGGTATGGATACGAAGATAGGAGAGCATGCCACCCGTTTGAGTGGCGGTCAGGCGCAGCGCAT
>CAVBFV010000298.1:0-3795 GCA_963594575.1 Lachnospiraceae bacterium
GGTGGCGCGATGGATGAGCTTCAGATTGTTCAGAAAACTGAAGCAGGCTTCCTTGTTCTCCAGGTCGATGCAGATCATGGCTCCCGCAGTTTTTCCAAACTGGCGCTGCGCCAACTCGTGATAAGGATTATCCTCCAGGCCAACATAGTTTACATATTTTATCTGAGGCAGAGAGTGCAGCTTCTTGGCAAGCTCCAAGGCATTGCTGCTCTGCACACGATAGCGAGCATCGAGCGTTTCAAGTCCGATGGTTTGCATATAAGCTACCTGTGGGGTCATATAGGCTCCGAAATTAAAGAGCATTTCTCCATAGAGACGCTTGGCGAAATCGCCGTTGTAAGGAGTACCGTAGTCGATAACCAGACCGCCGAGCGAAGTAGCACCGCCGCTTACATATTTAGAGCTGGAAACTACCTCAATATCTACTCCCAGACTCTTAGCCGAGAATTGTGTGAAAGGAATCACGGTAGAATCCACCACCAAAGGTACATTTTTTTCATGTGCCACTTCAGAGATGGCTTTCAGGTCAGCAACCTCCAGCTGCGGGTTGGTCAGGATTTCGAGAAATACGCAGCAGGTGTCATCATCAATGGCTTCGCGCACGGCTTCGATATTGGTCAAATCGCGCAAACGCACCTTTACGCCAAAACGGCGCAGAGTGGCTACGAGCAGGGCATAAGTATTGCCGAAGAGATGCTTGGATGTAACAATATTTTTGCCTTGTGCTGCCAGCGCCATGAGGGTGTTGCTGATGGCCGCCATTCCTGAGTTGAAGGCGGTGGCATGAGCAGCATCGGTGAGGGCTGCCACACGGCGTTCCAGGTTGGTCACCGTAGGGTTCTCTACGCGCGAATAATCTGGAGCCTTGATCTTGTCGGTGAATGCTTCAGCCATGACGGCAGCATTGTCGAATTCGTAGGCAAGGGTGTTATATACTGGCACGCTCAGCGAGTCGTATGCATCGCGGCGCTCATATTCCAAATGAATAGCTTGAGTCTGTTTCTTCATTATTCTGTTATTTTATGTGATATTTTTGCGTGCAAAAGTACAAAAAAGAAATCAAAATAGGCAATAAATCGCATAAAAAAACGAGTTGCGAATGCTTTTTTTATGCATTGCAACTCGTTAGAAAGAGTATAATTTATTCTATTCAACGTTTCCGAAGGTTCCTGGACTTATTAGTTTCCACTCATTCCACCCGTCTGGATTCCCTGCTTTTCTTCCTGGAAATCGTTCTTGATGTTGGATTTCGCCTGCTGGAATTGCTTCTTGGTGTTGCCGAATTTCCAGGTAAGGGTGAAGCTGATCTGGCGCAGAGGCACCTTTACCGTCATATTCTGGACATAGTCTGAACCTACGGTCTTCTGCTTGATGTTGAGCTTATCGTCGGTTGGCGTGAAGAACATCAGACTCAAGTCCAGTTTATCCTTGACGATGGATTTGGAAAGAGTGGAGTAGAAGAATGACATTCCGCTCTGATAGCCCTGCAGGTTGTGCTGCTTACTCTGAATGACACTTCCTACTGTCCATTGCAACTCCCAAGGAAGTGTCTGTTGCAGATTAATCATCGTACTGCTGTTCCAGCCATGATTCTTCCATCCCAAGACTTCGCTGCGCAGGTCGTTGTAGCTCAAACTCTCGTTCAGCATCAGTCTCGTCTTCTTGAACATCAGCCAGTTGGCAAAGACATTCAGACTGGCGTTGCGAGTCTTCGAAACATTGCCGTAGGTGGTGTTGAGCAGGTTATCTTCATCGATGAACGAATACTGCTCTATCTGGTTGTTGCAGAATCCGTAGCCCAGCGTTGTGCTCAGGATGAAGCGTGGATTGTAATAATTAAATACCATGTTCAACTGGTGCGACTTCACTACGTCGAGGTCTGTATTACCATAGCTGATGGCGGTAGGGTCACTGCGGTCAACGTATGGGTTGAGGTAGGTGATTCCCGGACGGGTGATGCGCATGCTGTAGTTAACGCCGAGATTCATACCTGGAGCAATGGCGTAAGAGAGGCTGGCGCTCGGTACGAGATTGCCGTAATCTTTATCAAAATCATCGCCCTTGCCCTGTTCAAACTTCACTTTCTCCCAGGTCTGTTCGTATCGGCTACCCATCATGGTGCTCCATTTTCCGAAGCTGCCCTTCCATTCTGCATAGGCGGCAAGAATGTTCTGGGTGTTCTTATACTCCATACTGTTGGCAGGGTTCAGCGTTTCTGTTTTATCTGCCGCCACATCGTAGTAGCGGGAATCGCTCTTGTTGATGCGGGCTATGTATTTGGCTCCGAAATTCAGGCGTTGGGTGGCGCTGAGCGAATGGGTGAAATCTGCCTGGAAAGTATGTTCCGTGCCGCGCATCTTGCTCTTGGAGAGCAGGTCGTTGAGCTGGAGAGCCGTCACATGACTGATGTCATCGTAGAACGTATAATTGTCGGTGTGAGATGGGTTGGTGCTGAAGAGATAGCTGAGAATGAGATAGTTAGTACGCTCCTTGTTGAAGAACCGCTGATAATCGATGCTTCCGTTGAAGGAGGTATTGCCCATATTCTGCTTCATCTCATTGCCGTATTCGAATCCTTCGCCGTGGATTCCGCCTGTCATCTTTGTGAGCGGATGACCTGTAATCTTCTGATTGAAGGTGGTCAGACCAGCCGTAGCACTGATGCTACTCAGCGAATCGAGTTCGTAGCTCAAGCTGATGTTGCCCATGGAGAAAGGCTGCTTCATATCCGAATTCTGATAGTAGTTCATCGTACTGCCATCCTTCTGGATTCGGTCGAAGGAGATGGTGGTTCCATCCATGGTTTGATGATTGTACATTCCGTTGGCACTATAGGTGAGCTTGCCCTGCTGACCGCTGATGAAGGCGGAGATGCGCTGCGACTGGTTGCCGGCAGCAGCACTGATGTTGCCATTATAACCATTGCTGAGGTCATTGCCTCCGGCGCCATTCGCAGCTTGCTTGTTGAGTACGATGTTGAGCACGCCGCCCGTACCTTCAGCATCATATTTGGCTCCCGGGTTGGTGATTACTTCTATATTTTTTACCATGGTTGCCGGCATTGCCTTGAAAATCTGCGAAGGGTTGGCAGAGAACATCGGATTCGGCTTTCCGTCCACATACACCTTGAAGCTGGATGAGCCGTTTACGCTAATGTTATCCTGTCCATCCACCGTAACCATCGGCACCTTGCGCAGCATGTCGAGAACGGTAGAGGCCTTGGCTTCAGCATCCTGCTGCACGTTGTAGGTCATCTTGTCGGTCTCCATTTTTACCAGCGGCTTCGAGGCAACCACGGTAACGCTTGCCAGGTCGAAGTCCTTCCATATCGAGTCGTTTTTCTCGACATCGTTCTGTGCGAAACTTTCGAGTGAGCAGACGAGTAGGGTGCTCATCAATATCAATGATTTCTGTTTCATATTCTTTTCCTTTTCTTTTCTTATGTTAATGCTATCTTTTTTCTTATTCTTTTTAAGTTCATGCGCCTTTCTTTTGTAGATTGGCGATGCAAAGATAAGGTGTTTTCTTGAAACAGCAATGGATGGGAGAGGGGTTTAACCCAACAATAACCTACAGGCTCATCCGGTTAACATAAGGATAACATTTGTATGGCAAAAAAGCAGCAAAAAGAGCAATTTGTAACAGAAACATTCGTTTATCTCGATTTTTATTTGTAATTTCGCACCAAAATCAAAATAAGGACATTTATGAATAAACTGATTCTGAAAACAACAAAAAGCGGACTGCTGGCAGCTGCCCTGATGGCTTCAATCTCTGCCAGTGCCGAAACCATAG
>CAVBFV010000299.1:0-3774 GCA_963594575.1 Lachnospiraceae bacterium
ATGCCCCAACCCATAAACAGGCAAGGAATATGGATATCGTATGGATTCCATGCTCCGTGGGTAGTTCCCTTGCTGCTGTAATAATCGTAGTGACCTGGTTTCAGTACAATCTGAACACCTCCGCTGCGCTCGCGGTTATAACCGTTAATGGCGCGGAACTTCAGCTCTTCAGGGATGCTCTCGATAGAGGTCTTCTCCATGTCGAAGGCATAGTGCACGTCCTTGTCCTTCTTCAGTCTGTCTACTACCACCTGCTTGATGGCTGTATAATCCAAACCGAGTTCTTCGATGATGTCTGTATTGAAGAATACCTGATAGTTCATAATGGTCTTTACTAGGTCCTTGTCGGTGTTGAACTTTGTCTTCAGACTCTTGTTCAATTCATCTACCAGTCCCTTCTTGTTCCAGATGCCGGCAGGGATTCGCTGATCCTGCAGGAAGGTAGCGTTGTTCACGCCTCCATGGTCGGCGGTGAGGAAGGTGAGATAATTTCCCTTGCCTACGGTCTGGTCGAGATAAGCGAAGAAATCTGCCAATGCCTTATCTAATCTAAGATAGCAATCTTCTGTTTCGATAGCGTTTACGCCCACCTGATGACCGATGTAATCGGTGCTGGAACAGCTGATGGTCAGCAAATCAGTATCTGTGTTTCTACCCAGATTTTCTCCCTCAATGGCTGCCTTGGCAATATCGAAAGTCAGGTTGCAGCCGAATGGGGTATTGCGGAGAATCTTGTAACCATGCTTTTTATATAAGGTAGGCAGATCGAGTGGCAATACTGCCTTTTCGCCTTCAACAATTCCATTCTCGTAGTTGTTGTCATCGCTGGTGCTCTCCTTGTAGGAATCGATAGGGTAGAGCGTCTCCCATTTCTTGGAAAGATACTTGTTTGGGAGTTTCTGCTTGTTGAACTTGTTCACCCACTCAGGCAACTTATCCATATAGAAAGTACTGGTGATGAACTTGCCCGACTTGTCATCAAACCAGAAAGCGCCATTGGCGTGATGGCCCGCAGGGAGGATGGATGCTCTGTCTTTCAAGGCTACACCAATCACCTTAGAGCGGTTGTTGGTAGCCAGACGGAGTTCATCGCCGATGGTGGTTACCCACAGATTGCGAGGCGACATCTTGCCAGCCTTGCTGTCAGAACCTACAGGGTTGACGGTATCGTCGGCAGTACAATACACTACCTTTCCATCTTTCACGAAGTTGTTTCCTGCAATTCCGTGGATAGAAGGAACGGAACCGGTCCAGATAGAAGAGTGGCCGATGGCTGTAACCGAAGGGATGTAAGGAATCTTGCAGTTTTCTACGCTGAATCCTTCTCCGAGCATTCTCTTGAATCCGCCTTCGCCGTAGCGGGCGTAGTAGCGATAGAGATAATCCCATCGCATCTGGTCGATAACGATGCCTACAACGAGCTTAGGGCGTTGAGGCTGAGCCTGTGCGATGCCGCAGAAGCAGCAGAGCACGAAGATGAGTTTGATAATCTTATTCATAGTCAAAATGTCTTTTTTATACATAACCATTCAGTATTGTATATTGCTATTCGTTTGCAAAGATACAACTTATTTTGGTATTTAACGATAAAAAAGACGATTTTTACCCAAACTTCTCATGGCGTTCAATACAGCCAGTACCGTAACACCTACATCGGCAAAGACTGCCATCCACATGGTGCCGAGACCAATGGTGGCGAGAATCAGTACGGCAACCTTCACTCCGATGGCAAATATCACGTTCTCGTGAGCGATATGAATGGTTCTTCTGGCTATCTTTACGGCAAGGGCAATCTTTCTAGGGTCATCATCCATCAGTACTACATCGGCAGCTTCGATGGCTGCATCGCTACCCAGTCCACCCATGGCAATGCCCACATCGGCACGCTTCAATACAGGAGCATCGTTAATGCCATCGCCTACATAAGCGAGCGTCTTGCCTGCTGGTTTCGTCTTCAGCAGTTGTTCTACATGCGAAACTTTGTCGGTTGGCAGCAGTTCTGCGCGGCACTCGTCCAGTCCCAGTTTGTGGGCTACATCTTCTCCCACTTCTCTGCGGTCGCCCGTCAGCATTACCGTTTTCTCTACTCCCAGTTCTTTCAGCTCTCTGATGGCATGGGCGCTTCCTTCCTTAAGGGTGTCGTTGATCACAATATGTCCTGCGTACTTGCCATCAATGGCGACGTGGATGATGGTTCCCACCTGGTTGCAGTCGTGCCATTGGGCGCCGATGCTTTCCATCATCTTCTTGTTGCCCACGCAAACCACCTTGCCGTTCACTTTGGCACGGATACCCTGTCCTGCAATCTCCTCTACATCGGTCACCTCGCAGCCATCCGTTGCTTCTTGCGGGAAGGCAGTACGCAGGGCTGCGCCGATAGGATGAGTGGTGAAATGCTCGGCATGAGCTGCCAGATGTAGCAGAATCTTCTCCTTGTCAGAATATTCGCCAATATGCACATTATCTGCATCGTGGGATGAATGGTCTGGGCAGGAATCATCAGCATGAACAGCTGCCACGGCAAACTCTCCGTGGGTCAGAGTTCCGGTCTTGTCGAACACAACGGTTCCCACCTTGGCTAAAGCATCCATATAGTTGCTGCCCTTAATGAGAATACCGTTCCGGGATGCTCCGCCGATGCCGCCAAAGAAGGTGAGGGGCACGCTGATGACCAGGGCGCAAGGACAGGAAACTACCAGGAATATCAAGGCGCGGTTGAGCCATAATGGGAAGTTCTCGCCAAAGGTTCCTTCACCTACGATTCCTGTTGCTGCTAGGAATGGAGGAATAAAAGCCAGGGCAATGGCTGCGAAAACAACGATAGGAGTATAGACTCGGGCGAAACGGGTGATGAAAGCCTCGCTCTTCGACTTGTTCTTGTCTGCACTCTCTACCAGCGCAATAATCTTGGATACGGTACTTTCGCCAAAACTCTTGGTGGTGCGTACACGAACCACTCCTGAAAGGTTGATGCAACCGGACATGATAGTATCGCCTTCATTCAAATCCCGTGGCATACTCTCACCTGTCAGGGCAATGGTATTCAAGGCTGAGCTTCCCTCAACAACAATACCATCCAAAGGCACCTTCTCTCCCGGACGGATTACGATAGTTTCTCCTATCTTGACGTCTTCCGGCGAAACCGACTCTACATTTCCGTTTCTTTCAACATTCGCTACATCCGGTCGGATATTCATCAGATGCGAAATACTGTCGCGGCTCTTTCCTTCCGCATATCCTTCGAAGAGTTCGCCCACCTGAAAGAAGAGCATCACAAAGACTGCCTCCGGGAATTCTGTATCTGATCCTGGGAAGAATCCGATGCAAAGTGCTCCGATGGTTGCAATAGCCATCAGAAAGTTTTCGTTAAACATATCGCCCTTGACAATACCTTCTGCAGCTTCGCCCAGCGTCTCATGTCCTATCAATAAATAAGGAATGAGATAGACGAGGAGCAACTGCCAGGTAGCCAGACTGTATTCCTTTTCGATGAAAACAGCGATGATCAGGAGGATGATGGTAGCTCCTATCAGAAAGAGTTTGGATTTCAAACCGCCTTCTTCATGGTGATGATGGTGGTGGCAACCGCACCCCTGGTGCTCATGTTCTTCTGTGGAGCATGAGCAGTCATGATGATGTCCGTGAGAATTTTCACAATGGCATTCATGATGATGTTCGTGAGAATGTTTCATTTCTTCCATAATTTTGCAATACTTTTAGTTCTATATAACCAGGAACATTCAGTTCCTTTTTCTATTTCGGTTGCAAAATTAC
>CAVBFV010000300.1:0-3747 GCA_963594575.1 Lachnospiraceae bacterium
CTGCTGACCGCCCTGAGCACCCTGTGCACCAGGACCAGCCTGCTGACCACCCTGATACATCTGCTGAGAAGCAGCCTGCATTACGGTGTTCAAGTTGTTGATGGCAGTATCGATAGCTGCAACATCAGCTGCCTTGTGGGCATCCTTCAACTGCTGCAATGCCTGCTCGATACCTGGCTTCTTGTCTGCTGGAATCTTATCACCGTTATCCTTCAAGAAGTTCTCGGTGGTGAAGATCATAGAGTCTGCCTGGTTCATCTTGTCAATCTTCTCGCGCTCAGCCTTATCAGCAGCAGCGTTCTGCTCTGCCTCAGCCTTCATGCGGTTGATCTCGTCCTCGCTCAAGCCAGATGAAGCCTCGATGCGGATGCTCTGCTCCTTACCGGTAGCCTTATCCTTAGCTGATACGTTCAAGATACCGTTGGCATCGATATCGAAGGTAACCTCAATCTGAGGAACACCACGACGAGCTGGAGCAATACCAGTCAAGTTGAACTGACCGATACTCTTGTTCTGAGCTGCCATTGGACGCTCACCCTGCAATACGTGGATGGTAACCTCTGTCTGGTTATCAGCTGCTGTAGAGAATACCTCGCTCTTCTTGCAAGGGATAGTTGTATTGGCATCGATGAGCTTAGTCATCACACCACCCATAGTCTCGATACCGAGAGTCAATGGAGTAACGTCGAGCAATACGATGTCGCCAACACCCTCTTCCTTGTTCAGGATGGCACCCTGGATAGCTGCACCTACTGCTACTACCTCATCTGGGTTAACACCCTTAGAAGGCTCCTTACCGAAGTAGTTCTTAACGAGTGTCTGAACGGCTGGGATACGGCTTGAACCACCAACCAGGATAACCTCGTCGATATCTGATGTAGAGAGCTTAGCGTCACGAACGGCATTCTGGCAAGGTACAAGACAAGCCTGAATCAGGTTGTGAGCCAACTGCTCGAACTGTGCACGGGTCAAAGTCTTAACCAAGTGCTTTGGCATACCGTCAACGGCTGTGATGTATGGCAAGTTGATTTCGGTAGATGTAGAGCTTGACAACTCAATCTTAGCCTTCTCTGCTGCTTCCTTCAAACGCTGCATAGCCATAGGGTCCTTGCGGAGATCTACGCCTTCTTCAGCCTTGAAGCCATCAGCCAACCAGTTGATGATTACCTGGTCGAAGTCATCACCACCCAGGTGAGTATCACCATTGGTAGAAAGTACCTCGAATACGCCGCCACCGAACTCCAGGATAGAGATATCGAATGTACCACCACCCAAGTCGAATACGGCAATCTTCATATCCTTGTTAGCCTTGTCAACACCGTAAGCCAAAGCTGCGGCTGTAGGCTCATTTACGATACGCTGAACGTTCAAACCTGCAATCTGACCAGCCTCCTTAGTTGCCTGACGCTGAGAGTCAGAGAAGTAAGCAGGAACTGTGATAACAGCATCTGTAACCTCCTGTCCGAGATAATCCTCTGCAGTCTTCTTCATCTTCTGGAGAACCATTGCAGAAATCTCCTGTGGAGTATATTTGCGACCCTCGATTTCAACACGTGGATAACCACCCTCGTTTACTACTGTGTAAGGCATTGCCTCAGCCTCTTTCTGGCTCTGAGCGTATGTCTCACCCATGAAACGCTTGATAGAATATACAGTGTTCTTAGGGTTTGTGATGGCCTGACGCTTAGCAGGATCACCTACCTTGCGGTCACCATCCTTAACGAAACCTACTACTGATGGAGTAGTACGCTTACCTTCACTGTTAGCGATTACAACTGGTTCGCTACCTTCGAAAACGGCAACACAACTGTTTGTGGTACCCAAGTCAATTCCAATTACTTTTCCCATAATTATATTTTTTTTATTTTTATCGTTATTAATATGTTATTTATCTCATGAACTTGCTGGCTATTGGAAGTCTGCCGAAGATATGCATCTGTCGGGAACCTCTATATTCAGCGTTCACGCTTTCCGTCATAACAAAGCATGTGCCAAGGGATTGTAAAATTTAAAGTGGCTGACAAGGTGTCAGATAATGCTGACAAAATAAAAGGAATCAAGATATGGGAGGCGATAAAATGTCGCATTCTCCCTATCTTGATTCCTGTAATATGATTGAGAAATCTTTCTTTTCTGATAAAGCTCCTATATATAATAAGGTGTGAAACCTTATCTGGCTTTATTTCTGTTCCTTAGCAGCAAGTGCTTCGCGAACCTTAGCTTCCAGTTCATCGAGAAGTTCAGGGTTATCCTTGAGCAATGCCTTGCAGGCATCGGCACCCTGTCCGAGTTTAGAACCGCCATAGCTATACCAGCTGCCGCTCTTTTCGATGATATCGTTGGCTACAGCCAGACCGAATACCTCGCCGGCACGGCTGATGCCTTCGCCAAACATGATGTCGAACTCTGCCTTGCGGAAAGGAGGAGCCACCTTGTTCTTCACAACCTTCACGCGAACCAGATTACCTACTACCTCATCGCCATCCTTGATGGCTGTTGCCTTGCGGATATCCAAACGCACTGATGCATAGAACTTCAATGCATTACCACCGGTGGTTGTCTCTGGGTTACCGAACATAACACCAATCTTCTCGCGCAACTGGTTGATGAAGATGCAGGTAGTGTTGGTCTTGCTGATGGTAGAAGTGAGCTTGCGGAGAGCCTGACTCATCAGTCGAGCCTGAAGACCTACCACATTGTCACCCATATCGCCTTCGATTTCCTTCTTAGGAGTCAAGGCTGCTACAGAGTCAACAACTACGATGTCTACAGCAGCAGAACTGATCAGCTGGTCTGCAATCTGCAACGCCTGCTCACCATTATCTGGTTGTGAAATCCACAAGTTATCAACATCAACGCCCAATTTAGCCGCATAGAAACGGTCGAAAGCGTGCTCTGCATCAATGAAAGCTGCGATACCGCCAGCCTTCTGAGCCTCTGCGATGGCGTGGATAGCCAATGTTGTTTTACCGGAAGATTCCGGACCGTAAATCTCGATGATACGTCCCTTTGGATAACCGCCTACGCCCAGTGCATTGTCGAGAGCGATACTGCCTGTAGGGATAACTTCGATGTTCTCAACGTGCTCATCTCCGAGTTTCATGATAGAGCCCTTACCGAAGTCCTTTTCTATCTTAGCCATGGCTGCCTGAAGAGCTTTCAGCTTGCCTTCATTGGGATTCAATTTTCCCTCTTGCATTTCTTTTGCCATATTCTTATTTTAATTTAAAGTTTAGTCGATTTCCAAATCGCCATCAAACACCTCGTGCCATGGCAATCCCTGCTTGTTCAACTGCTCCATGAATGGATCTGGGTCGAACTCCTCTACGTTCCAAACGCCTGGCTTCTTCCAGATGCCCTTGAGGAACATCATGGCACCAATCATGGCTGGCACACCGGTGGTGTAGCTTACGCCCTGCATACCGGTTTCGTTGTAAGCCTCCTGGTGCTTGCAGTTGTTATAAACGTAGTAGGTGCGCTCCTTGCCATCCTTCTTACCGCGGATGCGGCAACCGATAGATGTTTCGCCATCATAGTTCTCGCCGAGATCCTGTGGGTTAGGCAATACGGCCTTGAGGAACTGCAGAGGAACAATCTTCACCTTGGCTGTCTTGCCTGAACCGTCTGCCAATGGAGCCTCGTATTCGATTTCGTCGATGCGGCTCATGCCGAGGTTCTGAATGCAGTCGAGGTAGGTGAGATACTGCTGACCGAAAGTCATCCAGAAGCGTGCCTCCTTGATGGTAG
>CAVBFV010000301.1:0-3728 GCA_963594575.1 Lachnospiraceae bacterium
CATACCATACGGTCATCTTGTTGAAGTTGCTGCCCTTGTCGAGCGAGATGATGCGGTGCTCCACCACGTTCTTCATATCGCCTACGGTAGATGGGTTGTAAGTCAGTTCTACGGTGAAGCGGAGCGGACCGTTATCCAATATCCTGTAATCCTTGTAGCAGTAAGGCAGAACCTGGTTCTTGCCCACCATCAGGCTTGGTGCACCCAATCCCAGGGTAGCGCCCACACGATAAGGATCCAATCCGTTGCCATGGTCGAGATGGAAGGAGGAGAGGATATCCGTTTCCCGTGATTCTGCCTGAAGAACCTTGATCTGCTTAGCAAGAGCAGCAGCCATTGCTGCGTTCTTCTCTGCCTTTGCTGTGTTCTTTTCTGCCTTCTCCTGCTTCTGCAGGGTTCTTACCTTGGCATCAATCTTATCGCCCTTGATATTTCCGTTCATATCCTTGATGTATCGCTCGTAAACCACGGTATCAGGAGTGTTCTTTACCCAGATGTCCGTGCCGAAGGAGCGCTCGCCGGTCTTCTGCAGGGCAGGACCATATACGCGGTAGGCACATCGGTCGTTCTCCCAAGCAATATCATCCTTTCTTATCTTATAGAGCGCACCGGTTGTCCATACCTTCTGCTTGTAAGGCTTGCCGATGCTCACGTAGTAAGTGGCGGATCCGTGAGGGCGCACGCTGGCATCTATGAGCAGAAGACCATCGTGGGTAATCTGCGAACCAATCTGCTGTCCTCGCTTGTTCTTCACGATATAAGTCTCGCCCTTCTTTGGGGTGGCATTGCCCAGCTTCGCCTTCACGTCGCTCATGCTGAGAGAGATGAGTTCCGTGCGGGGGGTGGAAGTTGGATTGCTGACCACGATGGTAGCTTGCTGTATGGCCTCTTGTGCCTTTGCAGGAGTGGCTTGCAGGGCATGGCAGTAGTTAGAACCTGCCAGCGCCATGAGCATCATCAGGCTCTTAGCCGTGATGCCCTTCATCATTTTTCCATGAATCTTTTTCATTTTGATTTGTTTGTTTTTTATTTAATACGAATGAATAGTTGTTGATACTGAATAAAAATTTCTCGCAGTTTTTCTACGAAACTGCGAGAAATGTCTTTTATTCTTCTATAATGGAAATCTCCATGCTGATATCCTCCTTAGGGCGGTCACCACGCATGGTTTCGCAGTTCTGAATCTTCTCTACTACGTCAAGACCTTCCTCTACCTCACCGAAAACGGTGTACTGGTTGTCGAGGAATGGGGTTCCGCCCACCTCGGTGTAAGCCTTCTGCTGCTCCTCGGTAAACTTAGGGTAACCCTGCTCCCTGCAGCGCTTCTTGGTTTCATCCACCAGCTCATCCTGCAGCTTCATCAAGCCCTCACGGTCGCGGTTGCGGCGGAAGTTCATGATTTCATCATGGTGCTCCTTGGCAAGCTGGTTGAAGATGTTCTGCTCCATCTGCATGCCCATCTGCTTCTCCATCTGCTTCAGTTCATTCTGCTTGTAGGTCTTTCCCCATACAATATAGAACTGGCTACCGCTGCTCTCGCGCTCAGGGTTTACCTCATCTCCCAGACGGGCTGCACTCAAGGCACCACGCTTGTGGAAAAGTTGTGGATAAACAAACTCGGCAGGGATGGTGTAATCAGGACCACCTGTGCCCAGCATCTTGCCTTTAGGAGCGCCCTTGCTGTCAGGATCGCCGCCTTGAATCATAAAATCCTTGATGACACGATGGAAGAGAGTGCCGTCAAAATATCCCTCCTTTGCCAACTTGATGAAGTTGTCACGATGCTGAGGTGTCTCGTCGTAGAGGCGCACCTTGATGTCGCCTTCTGATGTCTTTATCAATACTTTAGCCATAATAATTTATAATCAGTATATTTTATTAATCGGTATATGTCGTAATCAGTATGTTCTTTTTACCTTTTTACTTTTCGTAATACTCATTCCACTCCTTCATAGCCTCCTGCCAGTCGGTCTGTTCACCGCTGGCTACGGCTTCCTTCTGTTTCTCTGCCTCATCGCGAGCCTTATCTCGGGCACGTTTTGCCTTCATTGCCTCGATGGTGGCATCGTCGAGAATCTGAATGGCGCCACGCTTGATGGCTGCCTGCAACTCCTCTTCTCCGAAAGCCTTGCCAGGCTCATTGAAGTCAGAGATATTGAATTCATAATCCACACGAAGGTCGTGGCGTATCATTTTCTGTTGTAAACGGTTGCCTGCGTTTTTGAGTCGCAGCAACTTGCCGATTTCCTTGATTTCTCCTGCTGAGTATTTGTTTCTTCCCATTAATATGATTTGATATTATTATTTTTGCGTGCAAAATTAAGCATAATCCTCGATAAAACCAAGAAAAGTTTCAAGGAATTCACAAAAGAATCCCTTTCTCCCTTTACTTTCTTGCCCTTTTTACCCTTTTACCTTTTTACTTTTTTACCTTTAAATCACTTCCATGCCTTCTTCTGGTTCAGCTCTATCAGACGGTCGAATTCAAAGTCGGCTTTGATTTTATCCAATATCCTCTTTACGATGATATTCATCACGCTTCCTTTGCTGTAGTTGGCAGAGCACATGAAGTTTACCCGTCCCTCCTTGACAAGCTGGCAGGCTGTTTTCTGTTTATCCTCGTTATCATATACAGCAATCGAGTGGCCGCCATGTTCCTTTACCATCTTCATGCAAGGCACATCGGTTTCTCCATCTCCGAAGTATATCATTCGGGGGAAAGGGATAGGGCGCTTTTCGTCGGGGATATACTGGTTCACTCTTCTGTTGTCGCTCACCTGTTTGATACCCTTGTTGATTTTGAAGAGGAATTGCGTTTTGGTAGTATAGTCTACGGCTACGGCTGGCCAATAGGCGATTCCCTCCTTGTTGTAGAGAAAGGAGCAGGCGTAGATGTTCTCAAATTCGTGGGCGATAGGTGTGCCCTCTATCATCTCCTTCAGTCCCGAGGAGTTGATGTAGTGCTTTACGTCCAGTCCGATACTGTTGCCATATTCATTCACGAGCGAAAACCATTGTTTTACACCGCGGAACAGTTCTACATCCTTGCCGAATTTCTGAAAAGATTCCCGGGTGAGCGAGATATTGTTCTTCTTGGCTTCGTCGAGCATCAGATACATATAGGTCAAAATGCCGTTGGCATCCTTACCCTCTGCAAACTTTCTGTTTTTCTCCCAGAACTCGTCTTTTGTCTTGCCTGTAGCCTGTATGAATCCAAACTCCTGCATATTGCCCGGCGACAGTGTGCCGTCGAAATCATAAACCAGCGCTACCTGTGGTCTCTTCTTTGCCATATCTCGTTCTCCTTTCTTTTATATTTACCCTAAACTATCTATCTCTTTGGGGGCGATGTTCTTTCTCCCTTAATTTGCAAATATACATAATTTTCAGCGAATTAGCAAACTATTGGGATATAAAAAATCATAATGAAACAAAAAAGGCGTACAAAACCCATTTCTGAGCATTGTACGCCTTTATTATAATATTAGTCTGTATTACTTAACTTCTTCGAAGTCAGCGTCTTGTACATCCTGAGCGCCGTCATTGCCGCCCTGTGCCTGCTGGCCGCCCTGTGCACCCTGAGGACCTGCCTGCTGGCCGCCCTGATACATCTGCTGAGAAGCAGCCTGCATTACGGTGTTCAAGTTGTTGATAGCTGAATCGATAGCTGCAGCATCACCTGCCTTGTGAGCATCCTTCAACTGCTGCAAAGCCTGCTCGATACCTGG
>CAVBFV010000302.1:0-3652 GCA_963594575.1 Lachnospiraceae bacterium
CCCTGCCATGACTTGCCATCTATCTTGGCAGCGAAAGTTCCATCAGTTTTGAAGGTGAAATAGGTGTTTGAGCCGCTGAAGCCAAACTTGCTGTAATACTCACCCAACTTCTCCTCTACCTTGTTGGCAGCTATCTCACCGCCAGCCTTTGCCAGGAGATTCTCAGAAGTAAAGGCGCATCCAGGCTTGCTGTACTTCCAGGTATGGGCACAGAGTTCCTGCTTGCTGAAGGTACCTGAACCGATTACATTGTTCAGAATGCCATTGATAATGCTGCTACCTGCAGAGCTGCTGCTGTTAGAGTTTCCGCCCAGCACAGCACCCAAGATACCTGCTACGGCAGAACCTGCATTGCTGGTTGTACTGGTAGATGTAGCGGCATTGCTGGTTGTTGTTGCTGCTGTATTTGCTGCAGCCGTGTTAGATGCTGTGCTAGATGCTGTAGAAGTTGTCTTCTTTGTAGAAGTCTTCTTGGTCGTAGTCTTCTTAGAAGTCTTCTTAGTTGTCTTCTTAGCCGTCTTCTTAACCGGCATCATCTCAGACATTGAGGCATTGAGCGCCGCCTCGTTCATAGCGCTTGCGTTGCTGCCTGCTGTGCATGCGAGCACGAGGGCAGCCAAAAGAAATACTTTTTTCATTGCTTTCTATATTTTATTATTATCACTCTTATTTATATATACCAATACTTCTTTTTCATTCTTTCGGGTGCAAAGTTCGCAAAAAAATCGGGAATATGATAAGAAAAATCCCTATTTTGCGGTATGAATCTCCCTAAAAAGCTCATTATTTCTACTTTTTTTACGTTATTATAGACGATTGCGATGACAAATCGTTTAAAAGATAATGAAAAAATCATTCAATATAGGCAGAATATCGTTAGAAAGGGGGAAAACAGTTCAAACGATTGCACGTTTTTTTGACATAAATCAAAAAATAACGAATAAAACACGCATTTTCATGCATTTTGTACCTAGAAATAGGTAGAAACTTCTATCTTTGCAACCAGTTAACAAATATCAATAGGTTATGAATGATTTAATTAAGGTAAATTCAGAGAATCAGAATCAGGCTATCGATAGATGCCAACAGATTCTTCAGGATCGCCGTGAAGCTCTTGCTGCTAAGGCAAAGAGAAGAGGCTAATCCCCTTCAAAGACACGAAGTAAAAGGAGGAAAAGATGAAGTGCTTATAAGGACGCATCCTTTCTTTTTAAAGAGAGATTTTTCGAAACGACTCTTAAATGATGAGTTTTAAAAATTTTGGGAAAAGAAAAAAACGTAAAAATCCCGTTGTCAGCCATCTGGCTTGTACAACGGGATTTTTTCGTTTTATATCAAGTCCGGAATTTTACTTCTCGTTCTTCACTGCCTTCATGATAATCTCGAAGTGATTACCACTCTTCAAGATGACATTCTTCAGGAAGTCTGAAATCTCAGATGCCTTCAGATTCTTCACCATCTCCTTGTAATCGCTATGAGTATCAACACCCATACGCTCGAATGTGCTCAATGCACCGAGCCAATAGCCATTAGTCTTTTCGCTTACAGCTGCCTGCTTCAGGAGAATCTCCTTCACCTTCTGAAGGTCTTCTGCATTTGGCTGAGCTACGGTCTCTTCCATACCCTTGAAGAAGTAAGGAATAGCGATATCCGACTTCTCTGGGTTCAACTGAGCCACGGCTGAAATAGAGATGGCTGCCTTGTTGTCATAATCGCGAAGCAAACCATAGTTTGCACCTGCATGATAAGCAGCACTAAGTTCCTCACGGATAGTACGCAAATACTTCATCTCCAAAAGGCGGGCTGAAACATCAGCAAGAACCATATACTGCAAGGTGAATGGAGCCTTGGTATACCAGATTTCTGTAGCCTGGTTCTGTGGGTTCTCCATTGCCTTGGTAAAGACATTGCTAACCTTACCATTAGCATAAGGAATCTGCTTGTTTTTCAGCTTGAAGCCATTGTTTGGCAGACTGGCGATATACTGCTCGATGAGTGGGAGGAGAGTCTTCTCATCATAGTTACCTACGAAATAGAAGGTGAAGTCCTTGGCATTGCCGTAGAACTGCTTACCAATCTCCAGGATACGGTCATAATTGAGATCCTTGATGTCGCTTGCCTCTGGTACACGGGCAAGTTTGCTGCCCAAATAGAGGGTACTCTGAACAGAATCCTGATATACGAGGCTTGGGTTGTTGCTCTTGTTGGCAAGAACAGTAGCCATCATACTCTTCATATTGCCGAAGCTCTTCTGATCCTTGCTTACTGCGGTCATCTTGAGATAGATGAGCTGCATCAGGGTTTCGATGTCCTTAGGAGTAGAATTACCCTTCAAACCATGATTGAAAGGACTCAAGCTGAACGAAACGCCAGCCTGCTTACCAGCCATAGCCTTTTCAAGTTCATTACTTGAGAAATTGCCAAGACCACTGGCATCGAGCACATCAGCTGCGAATGCCGCATTCAGGAAATCTGCCTTGCCGAAAGTAGAATAACCCACATTGGCTGAAGCTGCGAAGGCAATCTCGTTGTCCTTGAAATCAGTCTTCTTCAATACCACCTTAGCGCCATTAGAAAGAGTCAACTCCTTGAAGCCCAACTTCTTGTTCTCAACAGTCTTCTTAATCTTACCAGCCTTAGGAGCCTGAGCAATAAGAGGTTCCTGCTTAACATTATCCACATAAGCCTCGAGCTTCTCAGCACGTACCTGCTTTACGATGGCAGCAAGTTCCTGCTCTGTAGGATAAACAGCACCAGCCTGCTCACGCATCATAACCAATGAAACAAGGTTGGTATCGCTCTGGCAAACCAACTGCTTGGCATAGCTGTTGATAACCTCAAGAGGCAAGTTTGGAACTACCATCTTCCAAATCTGGCTCTCCTCTTCTACTGAAGGAATAGGCTCGTTAGAAGTGAAGTTATCCACATACTGGGTGGTAAACTGCTCGTTCTTCATCTTATCCTTGTTGGCAAGCGCCTTGTCAACCTGGCTCATGAATTCATCCTTGGCACGCTGATACTCAGTAGCTGTAAAACCGAACTCATGCATACGCTGTGCCTCGCGGAGAACAGCTGCATAAGCCTCCTTAATCTTTCCTGGCTTAGCTACACCGGTAAGGGTGAAAGCATCTTTAGTGCTTGAAATCAGATATGAATCATCACCGGCATTTGCCTGGAGATATGGACAGTCTGGCTCCAATGCCTTCTCAGCATAACGGGCAGCAATCATAGAAGAAATCACATTATCCATGTATCCCTTCAGGAGATAGCTCATGTTGCTCTTCAGAGAATCTGGCACTGCATTGTGCTTCATATAAACCTGGAAGAGATCAACCTGCTGCTCCTTATCCTTGTCGACAACATAGATGGCTGTATCATTATCAGCTACTTCAATCTTCTCTATCTTAGCGGCATTCTTAGGCACCTTGATACCAGAGAAGAGTTCCTTGATCTTAGCTTCGATATGATTAACATCTACATCACCCACGATGATAATGGCCTGATTGTCTGGGCGATACCACTTGCGATAGTAAGCGCGGAGAGTTTCTGGCTTACAACCATCGATAACGCTCATCAAACCGATAGGGAAACGGTAGCCATACTTTTCGCCCTGATAGAGCTTAGGAAGTGAACGCTCTATCATGCGCTGCTG
>CAVBFV010000303.1:0-3651 GCA_963594575.1 Lachnospiraceae bacterium
TCAACACATACTTCACCTTCTTCGACTGTTTGCCCTGCTTGAAGTTGAGGGTCATTTCACCAGCCTTAGCACCATCAAGGTTAAGATAAACCAGGAGATAGTTAGGAGAATCAAGACGGGCAATGCTGTCTACCTTTACACCCGGATAATCTACCGTTACATCGGCAGTCTTGATATCCTTGCCATACACCATCAGCTGGAGCGAAGCATCTTTCATGCCCACATACCAGTCGGTAGGTTCAATGCGGTTCACGTTGACCGCTGCACTCATGTTTATTGCGCTACTCATAAGCAATAATGAAGCTATTATCTTTTTCATATTTACACCTTATTATATATATAAACTATTTCTGATAAAGAATGAGGGCACTCTGGCCGTCAACCAACACTTCCTTTCCCGAAACAAAGCCTAAGCCTTCTTCGTTGATGACTCCGTTGCAGCAAGCCACGGTATAATTGCCTTCAGGAATCTGCATCTTCTTTGCCTCCTTATTGAAGTTATAGATGACGATGATGTTCTTCCACGCATCAATACCCTCCAGGTTCTTGAGCTGGAAACCTACGAGACAAGCCTCTTGAGCAGGTAAGAACTCCAGATGCTGACGTACCTTATCGCCTGTTGAAAGACGGAAGGCTGCGTGGTTCTTGCGGAGCTGGATCAGACTCTTATAATAAGCAAACGCCTGTGGATACTTCTGCAGATTAGTCCAGGTAAACTGGTTGATGCTGTCAGGAGAGTTATAACTGTTGTGTACTCCCTTCTTGTCGCGGAGCATCTCCTCGCCGGCAAGGATGAAAGGAACACCCTGTGAGGTGAAGACGCAGGTCTGCGCAAGCTTATCGATGCGGAGCAACTCGGCAGTACGTATCGTTTCAGGGATATTCTTGTCGGTCAGAGATGCGATGCTTGCCTTCAGACGGTCAACCAGACACATATCATCATGGCAGCTTACATAACTGATCTGCTCGGTAGGATTGTTGGTCCAAGGTTTCTTGTCATAGTTCACCTTCGTCATATCCACCTGCGGATGGGCGATGCCACCCACGATACCGAACTTCAGACTCTCCTCCTGACCTGTAAGACCTGCCAGGAGCGCCCCCTGACGGTCATCAGAGAAAGGACCACGGAGCGCATCACGCATATCATCGCTGAAAGCACCGATACCCTTAAGCTGCTGGGTATTCGCCTTCATCGCCAGTTTCTCGGTAGGATAAGCACAGCTGCCTGCACTCCATCCCTCACCATAAATATAGATGCTAGGATCGATGCGGTTTACCATCTCACGGATAGCCTGCATGGTTTCGATGTCATGAACGCCCATCAGGTCGAAACGGAAACCGTCGATATGATATTCGTCTATCCAATATTTCACGCTCTCCAGCATAAACTGGCGCATGAGAGGCTTCTCAGAAGCAGTCTCGTTGCCACAGCCGGAACCGTCAGAATACTTTCCGTCCTTGGTCTTGCGGTAATAATAATCTGGATAGGTACGCTGGAAATTGCTGCCGTTGATATCGAAAGTATGGTTATATACGGCATCGAAGATAACACGGATGCCTGCCTTGTGCAGCGCCATTACCATCTCCTTGAACTCCTTGATGCGGGTTGCTGGAGAATAAGGATCGGTAGCGTAACTGCCTTCCGGCACATTGTAGTTCTTCGGGTCATAACCCCAGTTGAACTGTGGTTTGTCGAGTTGGGTCTCATCTATAGAAGCAAAATCGAATACAGGCTGGAAGTGGATGGCGTTGATGCCGAGATTCTTGAGATATTCGATGGCCTTTGGCTCGGTGAGGGCGAGATATTTACCCTTATATTTCAAGCCGGATGTAGGAGAAATGGAGAAATCACGCACGTGAAGCTCGTAGACAACGAGATCGGCTGGCGATTTCAGGGCAGGACGCACGTCCTTATCCCATCCAGATGGATCGGTATCATACAAATTTACGATGGCGCCACGGTTTCCGTTCACACCTACTGCTTTGGCAAATGTACCTGGTGTTTCACCCTTGCCTATATCAAAGGTATAGAATTTTCCCTTGAGGTCGCCCTTTACTGTAGCCTCCCAGCGTTCATCACCCAATTTCTTCATTTTCAGCGTTTTATAAGCCTTTCCTCCCTGACCTTGCTTATAAAGTCGGAGGGTTACAGAAGACTTTTTGGCTGTTGGAGCATTGAGAATAAACATGGTTTTCTCCTTGGAATACATCATCTCATTGAATGTCTGCTGGGCATTCAATGAAGTCGGTAAAATGGTTGCTGTCAATGCTGCAATTATTAGTTTTTGGATACTCATATTGTTAAGTTATTGTTATACAGGATATTAAAGCGAACTGAGCGAAGAAAACCGTGACAGATTATCTACGCTCATTTTTAGCGTATTTCCGGCCAACTGGACAGTTGGTCGGAAATACGGAAATTATAGGCTTATTTAGCGAGCAACGAGATAGCGAAACCACCACCACGTGCTTCATTAATCTTCAAAACATCACCCTTCTTCACAGTCTTGTGGATGATCTGGTAAGATTTAGGGTTCTTCTCGTAGTCGGCTGTCTTGCCGTCCTGATAGATAGCGCAAGTATACTTCTTGCCTTTATCCAGGAAGTCGAGCTTCACTACGGCTGTGCGGGCTGCATCAGTCTTACCACCTACAAACCAGTTGTCGGTTCCCTTTGCCTTACGGGCTACGGTGATATACTTAGCTGGCTCTGCCTCCAGATACTTGGAATCATCCCAGTCGCAAGCTACGTCGCGGATAAACTGGAAGGCATCATCATACTTCTCATAATGCTCTGGAAGATCGGCTGCCATCTGCAAAGGACTGTACATTACGAGATAGAGCGAAAGCTGACCGCAGAGAGTGGTATGAACATAACTCTTATTGTTGCTCCACTCAGAAAGCTTGGTCTCGAAAATACCTGGAGTATAATCCATCGGACCACCCTGCAGACGGGTGAATGGCAACATCACGGTGTGATAAGGCTTGTTACCGCCGAATGCTTCGTATTCTGTACCACGTGCACTCTCGTTACCTACCAGGTTAGGCCAGGTGCGGCAGATACCTGTAGGGCGGGTTGCCTCGTGGGCATTTACCATGATATGATGCTTGGCAGCTGTCTCGATGACACGCTGGTAGTGATTATTGGTCAACTGACTGTAGTGATACTCACCTCTTGGAATGATATCGCCTACATAACCTGTCTTCACGGCATCATAGCCATATTTGTTCATCAGGTTGAATGCATCTTCCAGATGGCGCTCGTAGTTGAGAGTAGAAGCAGAGGTCTCGTGATGCATCATCAGCTTCACACCCTTAGAGTGAGCGTAGTCGTTGAGCATCTTGATATCGAAATCAGGATATGGAGTTACGAAGTCGAAGACATCGAGCTTCTGATGACCGAACCAATCTTCCCAACCTTCGTTCCAGCCTTCAACCAGCACTTCCTGCAAACCGTTCTTGGCTGCAAAGTCGATGTAGCGTTTTACTTCCTCGTTGGTTGCACCATGAGTTCCGTTAGGCTTGCACTTGCTGTAGTCGGTTACGCCGAGACGCACAGATGGCAGGTCGTTGGTGTAGCTCCAGGTCTTGGTACCCACAATCATGTTCCACCATACACCGCAGTACTTGGTAGGATGAATCCAGGATGTAT
>CAVBFV010000304.1:0-3636 GCA_963594575.1 Lachnospiraceae bacterium
GATTTCCCACCTTATTATAATAGGTGTACAGCTGCAGATACGCCTCCTTGCTGTCAGCCTCAAAACCGATGAGATGCAGCAGATCGTTGTTGAAGGAACTGCCATCCACACCCTTCAGCGTCAATGGTACATACTCAGTGGAAGTATGCTTGGCAAGGAGTTCAGGCTGCTCCAGGGCTTTCTTGAAGAACTCGCAGCTCTTCTTTAAGTTCACATCCCGCTGGCTCAGAGAAGAAGAAGCACTTTGATCCAAAGAAACATCATCACTTGGGTCCAAGGCAACCTCATCCACCTCCCCGTAAGGACTATCACGATACACCTTGCCCAGCACAGCATATCTCACGGCCTTCAACACGGGATCCTTCACCTTCTGCACCTCTGCTTCCATCCGCTTCACATGGGGCGTCAGCGAGTCGGGCGAAATCTCTCTCCAGAGTATCGCCTGCCGCATCTCAGCCGCCAGCAGCTGCCCGTAATCTTTGGCAGCCGAAGCCTTGGCGATGATTTTCTTCATCACCGCGATTTCGCTCTTAGGCTGGTCCTTCTGAGCATTGATTTCAGCTTGCTTCCACAAGCTGTCGTAGGTCTGAGCCGCTACCTGCATCGTAGCAAAGAGGGCTATCAGAAGTGATAAAATGTTTCTTTTCATAAGCCAACTGTATAAAATGTTAATAGAATGATGATAATCATCAAACTTTTCATTGCAAAAATACAAAAAAAAACTGTTTTCTAACCCCGAAACTGAAACTTTTTACTATCTTTGCACGAAAATAATATATTTTACCTAGAAATAAACATTAAAAAAACAATGGCAGAAAAAAAGTATGGTCATTTTGATGACGCCAATCGCGAATACGTGATTACTGACCCAAAGACCCCATGGCCTTGGATCAATTATTTGGGTAACGAGGATTTCTTCTCGCTCATATCCAACACAGCAGGTGGTTATTCCTTCTACAAGGATGCCAAGTTCCGTCGCATCACCCGTTACCGTTACAACGGAGTGCCGATGGATAACGGCGGTCGCTATTTCTATATCAAAGATGGCGATACCGTATGGAACCCGGGATGGAAACCTTGCAAGACACCGCTCGACAGCTACGAGTGCCGCCACGGCATGAACTATACCCGCATCACGGGCAGCAAGAACGGCGTGGAGGCGAGTGTGCTCTTCTTCGTTCCGCTCCATACATGGGCTGAGGTGCAGAAGATGACGCTGAAGAACCAGACTGAGGAGGTGAAGACCCTCAAGGTGTTCTCCTTTGCCGAATGGTGCCTCTGGAATGCTGCCACTGACATGGAGAACTTCCAGCGCAACTTCTCTACGGGCGAGGTGGAGGTAGAGGGTTCTACCATCTATCACAAGACCGAATATCGTGAGCGCCGCAACCACTATGCTTTCTACACAGTGAATACCGAGATTCAGGGCTACGATACCGACCGCGAGAGCTTCATCGGACTCTACAACGAGTTTGCCGAGCCTGAGGCTGTGATGGAAGGCAAGCCACGCAACAGTTTTGCCCACGGCTGGAGCCCTATCGCATCTCATTATATCGAGGTTACCCTGCAGCCAGGCGAGAGCCGCGACCTCATCTTCCTGCTGGGCTATGTGGAGAACGAACAGGACAAGAAGTTCAGCGCCAAGAAGGTAATCAACAAGGAGAAAGCTCATCAGCTTATCGCCAAGTTTGATACCACCGGAAAGGTGGATGCTGCCTTCGCAGAACTCAACCTGTACTGGGATAACCTGCTGAACATCTTCACCGTGAAGAGCGGCAACGATAAGTTAGACCGCATGGTGAACATCTGGAACCAGTATCAGTGCATGATTACCTTCTGCATGTCGCGTTCGGCAAGTTTCTTCGAGAGCGGCATCGGCAGAGGCATGGGCTTCCGCGATTCCAACCAGGACCTCGTAGGCTTCGTTCATCAGATACCTACCCGTGCCCGCCAGCGCATCATCGACATCGCCAGCACCCAGTTCCCTGATGGTGGCTGCTACCACCAGTATCAGCCGCTCACCAAGCGCGGCAACAACGATATCGGCGGCGGTTTCAACGACGACCCATGCTGGCTCATCTTCGGTACCGTGGCGTATATCAAGGAGACGGGCGACTTCTCTATACTCGCTGAGCAGGTGCCTTTCGACAACCAGCCAGGCACAGAAGTAAGCCTCTTCGAGCACCTCAAGATTTCGATGAACCATGTTATCAACAACCTGGGTCCACACAAGTTGCCACTCATCGGAAGAGCCGACTGGAACGACTGTCTGAACCTGAACTGCTTCTCCTGGGACCCTAACGAGAGTTTCCAGACCACCGAAAACAAGGGCGAAGGAAGCAAGGCAGAGAGTCTGATGATAGCCGGTCTGTTCGTGGTTACCGGCAAGGATTATGTGGCTCTGTGCAAGCAGCTTGCCAAGGAAGCTATGGAAAGCAAGGAGGGCGAAATAGCCGGTCTTGCAGAGGAAGATTATTTGACAGAAGCCGAGCGCATGCAGCAGGCTGTAGATGAGATGAACGAGGCTGTGAAGCAGTATGGATGGGACGGTGAATGGTTCCTCCGCGCTTACGATTTCTTCGGCAACAAGATTGGTAGTGATGAGAACGAGGAAGGCAAAATCTTCATCGAGAGCCAGGGCTGGTGTACGATGGCTGGTATCGGCCTGAAAGAAGGACTCTGCGATAAAGCACTGGATAGCAGCAAGAAACGACTAGAATGCGAGCACGGACTGGTGCTGAACAATCCAGCCTACACTACCTATCATGTAGAAATGGGTGAGATTTCTTCTTATCCTGAAGGCTACAAGGAGAACGCCGGTATCTTCTGCCACAACAATCCTTGGGTCATCATCGGAGAGACTGTAGCCGGTCGAGGCAACGATGCCTGGAGCCATTATACCAAGATTCTGCCTAGCTATGTAGAGGAAAAATATCAGACACTTCACAAGGTAGAACCTTACGTAAACTGCCAGATGGTAGCCGGTAAGGATGCAGCCAAACCGGGCGAAGGAAAGAACTCCTGGCTCACCGGTACAGCGGCATGGATGTGGTATACAGTATCAGAATTCATCCTCGGCATCAAGCCAGATTATGAAGGTTTGCTCATCGATCCTTGTCTCCCAAGCACCGCTAAGGAGTATGAGGTAACCCGCAAGTTCCGTGGTGGCGAATACCATATCACAGTAAAGAATCCTAGCGGAAACCAGAAGGGCGTGAAGCAGATTACAGTGGATGGCACTCCTATCTCAGGCACCATCGTTCCTTGCGCTGAAGGCAAGCATGAAGTAGTGGTTGAGATGTAAAATCAGCCAAATCTCATCAAGTTACGATTTGAAAGTTCAATGTAACGAAACTCCTTTTCATACCCATACGTCGTGTTTCACAACGTATGGGTATCACAATCAACACTTGACCCCTTATTTCAGGGGGTCAAGTGTTTTATTTATCTGATAATCTGATACTTAACTTTTAACATAAGCACATATTCAACAGTATCAAGAGTAAGATTCTAAGTCTCTATCATTGACTCAGTTCCTCAGTTCCTCAGTTTTTTTCTAAGGGGTATATATCGCTTATGGATTAATATTGTTTTAAATTGTTATATATTATATATTATTATATATATATTATATAT
>CAVBFV010000305.1:0-3614 GCA_963594575.1 Lachnospiraceae bacterium
ATCTGGAGCGCAAGGATGGTCACGACGAAGCGAGCGGTATCTTCAAGGTATTGGCCAACAACGTAGTAGAAATCACCCGTCCATCCAGCGGCGAGACATCTTACTACAAGGTAAAGGACGCCAACAGCCTCATCATGACCGATTCGCTCGGCAATGAGCCGGAAGGCGCCATGGCTAAGCACTATGTGCTGACCAGGAAGAAGTAAGCTATTTACATCTGATGAAGAGAGCACCCATCTCATACGCTGAAGCATTTTTCCTGCTTCCGGAATATGAGATGGGTGCTTTGCTGTCAATAAGGACTAAATTATTGCAAAAAGCACTTAAACTTTGCTACTCTCTGCAAGATTTTTATTAACTTTGCACCCAAAAGTTAGTATACAATATGAAAATAGGAATTATCGTTGCGATGGACAAGGAGTTCGCGCAACTCAAAACATTATTGACCGAATCGCAGGTTGAAAGAAAAAACTATAAGGACTTCGTTATCGGAAAGATAGGCAATAACGAGGTGGTGATGCAACAATGCGGCATCGGTAAGGTGAACAGTACCATAGGTGCCGTGGAAATGATTGACAACTATCACCCTGACCTCGTTATCTCTTCGGGCGTGGCTGGAGGTGCTGATATCAACCTCAATGTAACCGAGGTAGTGGTGGCTACCAACTGCGTTTACCACGATGCCTACTGCGGTGAGGAATGTGAGTTCGGACAGATTCTGGGCATGCCGGCTTCCTTCAAAACACCTAAGGAGTATGTGGAGAAGGCTCTTGCCATCAACAACCTGCCAGACAACAAGCACCCGAAGATCCACGCCGGACAGATTGTGAGCGGCGAATGGTTTGTAGACAGCAAGGAGAAGATGCGCTCTATCCTGGAACACTTCCCTCAGGCGATGGCGGTGGATATGGAGAGCTGCTCTATCGCTCAGACCTGCCACATCTACAAGACGCCTTTCATCTCCTTCCGCATCATCAGCGATGTACCGCTGAAAGATACCAAGGCACAGCAGTATTTCGACTTCTGGGCTAAGATGGCAGAAGGCTCATTCAATGTTACCAAGGCTTTCCTGGAGAGCCTTTAGAAGTGTTGAATGTTGAATGTTGAGTGTTGAATTTTTGCCTAACGGACTCAAGGGCGCTAGCCTAATTCAACATTCAACATTCAACATTCAACACTATTCATTCAACATTCAACATTCAACATTCAACATTATAAAAAAGATGAATAAGATTCCAAGTTTTACAATCAATCATAACAAGTTGCTCCGCGGCATCTACGTGAGCCGTAAGGACGAAGTAGGCGGAGAAGTGATCACAACATTCGATATCCGCATGAAGGTGCCTAACCAGGAGCCTTGTCTGCACAATGGTGCCATCCATACCATCGAGCACCTGGCAGCCACTTATCTTCGCAACGACGAGGAGTGGAAAGACCGCATCATCTATTGGGGACCTATGGGTTGCCTCACTGGCAACTATCTCCTCATCAAGGGCGACCTGGAGAGCAAGGACATCGTGGAACTGATGAAGCGTACCTTCCAGTTTATCGCCGATTTCGAGGGCGAGATTCCGGGACAGGCGGCAAAGGACTGCGGTAACTACCTGCTCCACGACCTGCCAATGGCGAAATATGAAGCCAGAAAATATCTGGATGAGGTGCTCTGCTGCATCAAGGAAGAAAACCTCATCTACCCTACTCAGGATTAGAAACAAAAAAAATATGGCAAGCTTACCACTTAAGCTTGCCATATTTTTCTTTATACCAAAGTTGCCAGCCATTCACCAGATTCTGCCATACCACATAGGCGCCCGGTGCTACGGCGGCAAGCGGATTCAGGAAGGTGAGGGTGAGCCAGATGCCCACTATCGTATTCTTCTGTCCCAACGCCTGACCGGCACTGATGCTCGCACTGAAATGCCTGCCTACCGCCTTGCCGATGGCAAACTGGATGAGACATACGAGCAACGGAACAAAGAGCAACAAAAGCATCGTTACGCCCGATACCTCGGCATGGAGTATGTTGCGAATCGTTTCGCCCATCAGTATCGTGAGGTTGAAACACCACATATAAAAGCCCAAATCTTTTACACTCTTCACTTTATCCACCCATTTAGGCAGAAATCTGCGGCTCAGCAAGGCAAGCAGCAGAGGAACCACCAGCACGGTAGTAACATTGCGGAAGACCATCGCACTCATCATGAGGAACGATACATCTGCCCCCTTCTCTACCATCGGGAAAAGACTCGGGATGATGACCATCGTAAAAATGTTGGCGATGACCGTATAGGTGGTGAGCGAACCGATACTGCCGCCCAACTTCTCGGTAACCACAGCCACGGCGGCTGCCGTAGGACAAATGAAGCAGATGAAGGCACCCTCGAGAATCAGTTTGGTGCTGTAATCTGAGCCGAACTCGAAGATGAGCACTACCATCATCAATGCCAGCGAGGTACGGATGAGCTGGAGGATAAAATGCCAGGTCTTAGGCTTCATCTCCTTGATTTCTATCTTACAGAAGGTAACATAGAGCAGGGCGAACAGCACCACCGGCATCAGACTTACCAACCTCGGACCACAATAATCGCCAATGGGCACCAGGAAGGGCACATTGGCGAATATCAGGTAGCCCAATGCTCCCAGAACCAGGGAGCAGGGCAATGAAAACTTTCTAAAAAATCTCCACAAAAACATATCTGTTTAGTCTTTGTTGCTGCGCTTGCGCTTCAGGTGATCGAGCTCAATCTTGCGCATACGCATGTTCTTTGGAGTTACCTCTACGTACTCGTCCTCACGGATATACTCCAGGCACTCCTCAAGACTCATCACGGTCTTAGGAATCACGCGGGCCTTATCGTCAGAACCGGAAGCACGCACGTTGGTAAGCTGCTTAGCCTTGGTTACGTTGACTACCAGGTCGTTATCGTGAACATGCTCACCTACAACCTCGCCGCCGTAAACTTCCTCACCCGGGTCGATGAAAAACTTACCGCGATCCTGCAGCTTATCGATGGCGTAAGCAAAGGCAGTACCGGTTTCGAGCGCAATCATGCTACCGTTAGAACGGCGGCTGATTTCACCCTTGTATGGCTGATACTCCTTGAAGCGGTGAGCCATGATAGCCTCGCCCTGAGAAGCGGTCAGCACGTTGGTACGCAGACCGATGATACCACGTGAAGGGATATCGAACTCGATGTCTACACGCTCGCCCATGTTCAGCATAGAGGTCATATCACCCTTGCGGCGGGTTACCATATCAATCATCTTAGAAGCAAACTCCTCTGGCACGTTGATGGTCAACTCCTCTACAGGCTCGCACTTAACACCGTCAATCTCCTTGTAGATAACCTGAGGCTGACCTACCTGGAGCTCGTAGCCCTCGCGGCGCATGGTCTCGATGAGCACAGAGAGATGGAGCACACCACGACCTGATACAATCCACTTATCGGTAGAATCCTCGTAAGGCTGTACACGGAGAGCGAGGTTCTTCTCGAGCTCCTTGTTCAAGCGCTCCTGGATGTGGCGTGATGTACAGAACTTGCCTTCCTTACCGAAGAATGGAGAATCGTTGATGGTGAAGAGCATGCTCATGGTAGGCTCATCTACAGCGATTG
>CAVBFV010000306.1:0-3603 GCA_963594575.1 Lachnospiraceae bacterium
TGCCGGGAGTAGAGGGAGTGGGAGAGTGTGCTACGCTCCCTGATCTCAGTTGCGATGCCAAACCGGAATATGAGATGACCCTGCGACAGGTTTGTCAGATGGTGGAGCAGATGGGACGCATTCCATACGATATGATTCGTGCTTACCCTAGCATCACTTTCGGACTCGAAACCGCCTTTGCTTCGTTCTTCGATGCAGCGAAGAAGAAGCTGGGGGCAATGAATCTGTCTGAGGGAAAGACTTCTGTCGAAATACTGAAGGAGGCAGGACTCTCTGTTCCTGCCGGAATGGAGAACCTGACAGATCTCTTCGATTCTCCTTTCGGAAGAGGTGAAGAAGGCATCACAATCAACGGATTGGTGTGGATGGGAACCTATGAGGAGATGCTGGCACGACTGGAGGAGAAGCTCCAGGCGGGTTTCCATTGCGTGAAACTGAAGATCGGTGCCATCGATTTCTTCAAGGAACTCGATCTCATCAAGCGCATCCGTGATGTTTATACCAAGGAGCAGGTTGAGTTGCGTGTAGATGCCAATGGTGGCTTTTTGCCGGAGAATGCGATGAGCCAGCTGGAGGCTTTGGCTAAATATGACATTCATTCGATAGAGCAGCCTATCAAGCAGCATCAGTGGCCTAAGATGGCTCAGCTCTGTCGCGAAACACCGCTTCCTATCGCCCTAGACGAGGAGTTGATTGGTGTGAATGTGAGAAGCATGAAAGAGGCTCTGCTTGATACCATTCGTCCGCAATATATCATCTTGAAGCCTTCACTTCATGGTGGCATCTATGGATGCAACGAGTGGATAGAACTGGCAAACCAGCGTGGTATTGGCAGCTGGATTACTTCTGCTCTTGAGAGTAATATCGGTCTGAATGCTATTGCTCATTATGCAGCTAAAGTATATGGTCCTAATGTCAAGATGCCGCAAGGCTTGGGCACCGGACAGCTCTTTACTGATAATATACCGATGCCTTTGGAGATTCGTGGTGAAAAACTGTTTGTAGTAAAATGACTTTAGAAGAATTCCTTTCAGAATGGAATAACGGTAGCGACCGGGTGCTGGTGCATACCAGTGGCTCCACGGGCAAGCCCAAGCCGATGATGGTAGAGAAGAAGCGAATGCTCAACTCGGCCCGCATCACCTGTGATTTCCTGGGATTGAAACCTGGTGATAGCGCCCTGCTCTGCATGTCGCTCGATTATATTGCAGGTAAGATGGTGGTGGTGCGGAGTATAGAGCGCCATCTCCATCTTATTTCTGTATCCCCAAGTGGGCATCCTTTGAAAGATGTAAATGAAGAGATTACCTTCGCTGCGATGGTCCCGATGCAGGTTTATAACACCCTGCAGGTTCCTGAAGAGCGGGCTCGTCTCTGCCGTATCAGGCATCTTATTATCGGTGGCGGAGCCATAGATGAGGCTCTCGAACAGGAACTGAAGGCTCTTCCTGGCAATATTGCCATCTGGAGTACCTACGGAATGACCGAAACGCTCTCGCATATTGCCCTGAGAAGAATTAACGGTGATGAGGCCAGCGAATGGTACCAGCCTTTCGATAGTGTGAAAATCAGTCAGACCGAGGAAGGTTGTCTGGTGATAGATGCTCCGCAGGTCTGTGCAGAGCCCCTGGTAACGAACGATATTGTGGAAATAGAATCCTATATATATAATAAGGTGGAAAAACTCCGTTTTCGCATCAAAGGCAGAAAAGACAATGTTATTTGCAGCGGAGGCATCAAGATACAGATAGAAGAGGTTGAGGCTCTGTTGAAGCCTTATCTTGAAAAACCTTTCATGATAGCCAAGAAGAAAGACGGGAAGTTTGGAGAAATTGCTGTCCTCCTGACGGAAGATGAGGAGATAGAAAAAATAGAGGCGACTGTTCGCCGCCTCTTATCTGATCATAAATATTGGATTCCTAGAGAATTCCTTCATGTAAATCAACTCCCGCTTACCGAAACCGGAAAGCCGAAGCGTGCTATCCTTCTTTAAAGGGATTCTCTGAAGAAAGATTCTTTAGCTGAATTATCCTTCTCTGAAGAAGTCAAGTGCTTCCTTGATCTCTTCTGTCGTAGCTGTCTGGTTGATACGGATATCGCCTATGCCACCCAGCATCGTGAAGTTGATGATGCCATTCTGGTTCTTCTTGTCATGGTGCATCAGTTCTATCAGTTCATCATAGTCATCGCAGGTAATATCCAGTGTTCCATAGAATTCCTTGATGAAGTTTACGGTCTGGCGCATCTTCTCAGTAGGGAATCCGGTTTTGGCAACACTCAGATAGAGTTCAGGGATGAGACCGAATGCCACAGCGTAACCATGCAGGATAGGCTTGCGCTTCAATGCCCAACTCTCGAATGCATGACCGAAAGTATGACCCAGGTTCAGCGCCTTGCGGATGCCCTGCTCGTGCGGATCCTGCTCTACAATGCGCTCCTTCACCTTCACGCTGTCGCCTACCATGCGCTGCAGCTGCTTCAAATCAGGCTTGTCGAGGTCAAAGCTGACCAGTTCTTCCCACATTGCTTCTGTAGAAATCAGACCGTGTTTCAGCATCTCTGCATAGCCCGAACAGATGTTTTCTGCATCGAGCGTCTTCAGGAACTCTGTATCGAGAATAACGAACTTAGAATCGTTGAACACACCTACTTCGTTCTTCAGTCCGCCGAAGTTGATGCCTGTCTTTCCACCTACCGATGCATCTACCATAGCCAGCAGGGTGGTAGGAATATTGATAAAGTTGATACCTCTCTTAAAAGTGCTGGCAGCAAAGCCACCCAGGTCGGTTACCATACCGCCGCCCAGATTAATCATACAGGAGTGGCGTGAAGCTCCTCCCTCCTGCAGTCCTTTCCATACCATCATCAGACTTTCGATGTCTTTATGGCTGTCGGTAGCCGGAATAGTGATGATATGGGCTTCCTTCATGCAGTAAAAATTCTGCAATACAGGCATGCATAGTTCCAATGTCGTAGTATCTGTAAGCACAAAAAGCTTGTCGTGCTCACACTCAGAAAGTGCACTTACCAGTTCGCTTTCCAGTTGGGTTGATATGATTACTCTTTGTTCCATAACATTCTAACGTATTAATTTTTGTGCAAAGATACACTAAAATGGAGACAATACAAAAAAAAAGTTGCTAAATTTGCGTTTTTTATCTCAGAATGCATTAAACCTTGGTGTATTTAACGCGTCAAAACAATCGAGTAACAAAAATGATAATAGAATATCATAGCGATTATGTGTGAAAACACTCATAGTTGGAAATAATAACAAATTAAAATAAGAATGAAAAAATCGATTCTGACGATGCTGCTGCTGTTGATGGCAATAGCATCCTTTGCTCAACAGCGACTGATATCCGGTCAGATTACCGACCGCGATACCAAGGAGGCCATTGAGCAGGTAACTGTTCAATTGCTTAAGAGCGACAGCACGTATGTAGCTGGTGCCATCAGTAATGAGAACGGACTCTTTCATGTCACCGCTCCGGCTAATGGCAAGTATCTGCTCAAGATTTCGAGTGTAGGATATAAGTCTACTGTGAAGCGTATCCAAATTTCTGATAACAAGGATCTGGCTATGGGTAAGATTGTGCTGGG
>CAVBFV010000307.1:0-3601 GCA_963594575.1 Lachnospiraceae bacterium
ATATAGCGCAGGGTATCGGTTACGGCATATACAGGGATGGCTGCATATTCTTCGCGAGCCGTCTCGAAACATTCTTCAATCACTTCCTTAGATACGAATGGGCGCACGCCATCGTGAATGCCCACAACGCCATCTTCATCATCAGGAATGAGTGCCAGTCCGTTTTTGGATGACTGGAAACGGGTGTCGCCACCATTGGCTATCTGGTGTTTGATGTCGAAATGATGCTCCTCGCAGAGCTGGTGCCAGTATGCCTGCTGACTTTCCGGCAGAACCAGGATGATGTTCAATGCAGGGTCATATTCATGAAAACGCTCTATGGTGCGCATCAGGATAGGTTTGCCCGCTACCGGCAAGAACTGCTTTGGAATCTCACTTCCCATGCGGAGGCCCTTGCCTCCGGCTACTATGATTACGTAATCCACTTTGTTACTAATTAATAGTTTATAATTTATAGTTTATAGGGCTTACTTGCTCTGCATGAGATGATCATACATCATGCCATCCTGCAGGGCAGCTACGGTTTCCTTGCTTACGAAATAGCTCAATATCTTATAGGCGTATGGGAGGGTTGCTGCAGGACCTTCGCCCGTAATCACGTTGCCGTCTTCCTGGAAGAGGGTGGCGGTATATTCGGTGCTCTCGCCGAAATACTGCTCAAAGCCAGGATAACAGGTAGCCTTCTTTCCTTCGAGGATGCCTGTGCTTGCCAGAACCATTGGGGCTGCGCAGATGGCACCGATTCGCTTGCCAGCCTTGTGCTGTGCGATGAGCGCCTGGCGCACACCTTCGTGCTCGTTCAGGTTTGTACTTCCTGGCATTCCGCCCGGAATCATCAGCATGTCAGCATCTTCAAAGCTGGCAATATCCTCAAACTTCAGGTCAGCCTTGATGGTAACACCATGCGATGTTTCTACCCATTCAGTACCCGTAACACTTACTGTCTTGATGTCTACACCACCTCTACGGAGGATGTCTACCGGAGCCAATCCTTCGATTTCCTCGAAGCCATTGGCAAGAAATTCATATACCTTAGCCATAATTTATTTGTTTTTTGTCTTGTTATTCAAATAATATGATTACCTTTGCAAAAGTAAGAATAATTATTGAAATAACAAAATAAATGGCACAGCAACATTTAAAATTCGCAATATTTGGTAATGAATACCAGGCTAAGAAGTCGGCTTCGATAGAGAAAATCCTTCTTTATCTCGAAAAGAAGGAGGCTGAAGTTTATGTGGAGAATGCTTATTACGAGTTTCTTACCCGCGACCAGCATCTTGATGTGAAGGCGGCTGGGGTGTTCGAGGATTACAACTTTGATGTGGATTACGTCATCTCTATGGGTGGTGACGGTACCTTCCTGAAGGCAGCGAGCCGTGTGGGAGCTAAGGGTACGCCTATCATCGGTGTGAATATGGGTAGATTGGGCTTCCTTGCCGATGTGCTGCCTAGTGAGATAGAGTCGGCGCTGGACAGTCTTTATGCCGGTGATTGTCTGATAGAGGAGCATGCGGTGATTCAGGTGGAGGCAGAAGGTGGCATTCTTGCCGGCAATCCGTTCGCCCTCAACGATATCGCCGTACTGAAGCGTGATGATGCTTCGATGATTTCTATCCGTACGCAGGTTGATGGCGAATTCCTCGTTACTTATCAGGCTGATGGACTGATTGTTACCACGCCAACAGGTTCTACGGCATACAATCTTTCGAATGGCGGACCTATCATCATTCCGCAGAGTGGCAGCATCTGTCTTACTCCGGTGGCTCCTCACAGTCTGAACATCCGTCCTATCGTCATCAACGATACGGCAGTCATCACGCTCGATATCGAGAGCCGCAGCCACAACTATCTGGTAGCCATCGATGGTCGTAGTGAGCGTATGACGGAGGAAACCCGCCTTATCATCCGCAAGGCTCCTCATAGCATCAAGATTGTGAAGCAGCGCAACCAGCGTTATTTCTCTACCCTGAGAGAAAAACTGATGTGGGGTGCTGACCAGCGCGAAAGATAATTAGAATAAGAAAATAATTAAAATAAGAAAAGAGGTATATCCCGAAGATGAATCTTGGGTATACCTCTTTTTCCTAACCTAAAACAACTAACTAATAATTTTGTTCACACAAAACTAAACCTAAAAACATAAACCTTAATAAACCTAAAAACTTAAAACTGAAAAACTTAAACTAAAAACTGAAACTATTCTTTGAACTTATTTGTTGTATTCTGCAGTAACATCCTTCACTTTATTTTTCTTACCTTCTTTGGATGTTTCGATTTCGAAGTAAGCCGTACTGGTGAGACCTGTTATATCTACAGTCTGCGGCTTACCTGTACCACTACCATTATTGAATATGACATTTACCAACTCGGTCGCATTATCAATGCTGACTTCCTTGTAGTACCATGTCTTTCCACCAATGGTCTTTGTTTCTGTCATCTTTTCACCTGGCCACTCTACAGCTGGTTCTTTCTTCCATGTATAGCAGTATAATGGACTCCATTTCACTGCATCGGCATTCACATAAACCATAAATTTATATGCCTTGAACTTCTCAATCGTATATTGATGTGTGGCGATATTTCTAACTTCACCATTCACAAGCAATCCAACCTTCAAGGTACAAGTACCATTGATGCTGATTTCCTTACCACTTTCTACAGTTGTGCTCTTTGCAGTAGGGGTAGAGCCGTCTAAGGTATAAACCAATTTAGCTCCCTCTGTCTGGCTGACTGCAGTAAGCGTGGTCTTGAAACCTTCTTCGTATGAGCCGGAAGGCACGTCGGTCCAAGAGGTTTCTGCATCATTAGAGAGGAAATAGGCATAGTGATAACCAGAAAGAATTTTTGTATAGCCTGTTTCTCCTGCATATTTTGCAGCATCATCACCTACTGCCACAAGAAGATTGTGCTTAGTACCAGTCACCTCATTGACATATAAGGTTTTCTGGCATTTCTTGTTTGCGTAATTGCTCATATTGGTGATACCCGCATATTTACGAGCAGCAATCATCTCCTTCAACTCCGGCTTGTAATCTCTCCAGTGTGGCTGGAAGATACATGGTGTGCCTGGCATGGCGAGCATATAGGCATTGGCTGCTATGGTATCTTTGCGCAGAGGGTCGTTCTGTTCTGATTCAGAGCGTTTCTGTGTATCATGATTTTCTACAAAAGTAACCGCATAACGACGATATTTGGCATCGTGCATAAGATTGTCGTTACTGTTGAGCTTTGACCAGTCTGAAGATGTTGCTACCTTTCCGTTAGCCGCTCCGTTTACGGCATCGCGTACGTTATAACGGAACTGGAAGTCGAAGGCTGCGCTCTTCTTGTTAGTTCTGTTTATCCAAGTTTCTATTTTGTCGTTACCATCCCAGTATTCACCTACAGAGTATTCTACACCTGTGGCATCATTATAGTCGGCAACATGGCTACCATCGAAGCCTTTCACCATATCATAGCGGAAACCGGTGTAACCCAAATCATCCTTCAGATATTTCAGATACGCTTTGATCACCTTCTGCACATTTTCGCTCTTGTGGTCGATGTCACGGCAACCTCCAAAGTCGGTTCCCTCATCATTGTTCTGGCTGAGGCTTAC
>CAVBFV010000308.1:0-3600 GCA_963594575.1 Lachnospiraceae bacterium
GCCGGAATATCACCTGTCCATACTCGCCAGTCGAAGGTGCCGTCTGCCTTGAAATGAAGCAATTCGCCACTTGATACGTAATTTTTAGCATCCATCAGGTAGAAGTCTTTCTTCTGAGGATTGACAATGATGCCGTATGGCATCTCGATGGATTGTATCTCAGGAGCACTAGACAAGGAATGAGCAATTACCTTGTGTTGACTGACATTCACGATGCCATACTCTATCGAATTCTTCTTTGAAGTCTCATTCCACTGCACACCTATATAATATAGTGAATCACCCACGATACACATGTTGGAGACCGGCACTTCCAGTTCACCTCCCTTTTCCATCTGCCCTGCAGCATTAGGATTGAGCCAATACAATCGTGAAGGCACCTCCTTGTAGTCGCCTCGGGAACTCACCCATAGCTGCCCATACTTATCGGCACGACAGCGATGCAAGTTGATTGCCACATCAATCTTCCGCTCCTCCTTAAAGGTCTTGAGGTCGATGACGCTCACCGTACGATCGTAGTTGGGATTGCGATAACCGCCACTGTTGGCAACATACAGTTTGCCATGCACAACAGCCAATTCATCGGGCTGATAGCCCACCGTCACCTTGTCCACTACCTTCATGGTCAGCGTGTCCACCTTATAAACAGCTCCCACTTCGGCATCCTGGCGCATATTCACAGGAGCCACATAGGCACTCACATAGGCAAATCCCCCATCAAAGGCAAGGTATCGACAGTTGGGGATGTCTATCTTCGCTATTTTTTTGCAAGTATAGGCATCTGCCACCTCCACCTTGTTGGAGCAGTTGATGACCATCCACAGTTTGGAGCCATATATCTTGATATCATTGCCAACATCACCCAGTTCCTTAATCTCGTTAGGATTGCGTTCAGAGTAGATGTTGCGATGATAAATGACGTTTTCACTATTATCACCCGACAAATCCAGATAGTCGAGGGTAGCCTTGTTGCTGCCCATATTGCCCTGGTTGAGCAAGTAGAGTCCCATGACATCGCCCTTCTCTGCCTTACTGCCTGTATCCTCAGGCTCAGATGAGATGACGGTGTCGCTATCCCGACACGACTGCATACATAGAGCCAGAAAACAAAGCAAGGCTAAGAACCAAGACTTTGCCAGATTGGGTTGATGATATATCTTATCCTTCATTTTTTTCAAAAGTTATATTCCAATGTCAGCATATAGTTGCGCTTCGGCATCGGATAGTTAAGTATCACGTCATAATCCTGACTGAAGATGTTGTTGACATCCAGTCTTGCCGACCATTTCCTGGCATGATAAACCACGCTCATGTCGTGCGTATACCAGGGCTGGAGATGGTTGTAGAGGATGTTCTCTTGCTGCGAATAACGTTCACCGGAATAGATGAAGCTATACGCCAAGTCCAACTCTCGCCATGACAGACCCAAGATAGCTGACCCACTGTGCCATGGGATATAAGGTATCTGGTCCTTATAATAAGAGGTATTGGGATCGGTCACGTCGCGAGCATCCTGATAAGTGTACTGCAAGCGGGCCGTAACTTTCCAATCCTTGGCTGGTTCCAGTCCCACTTCAGCCATGGCATCGACGCCCTTGATGTGTACCTTGCCCAAGTTGAGCATCGTCCAACGGAATTGCTGCCCCTTAGGATAAGCCACAATTTTGTCGTGCACCGTATTGTAATAGCCATCCACCTGTAAGCGGAAATGGTCGACGATGCCTTGCTTCCAATCCTTGTTCAGCACAAATCCCAGGTCATATTGCAACGCCGACTCTGGATTCAACTTACTGTTACCCATGTCGGCATAGTAGAGGTCGTTGAAGGTCGGCATGCGGAAGCTTTTCTTAGCGAAGGCCCTCACTGCCAGCAACTTGGATTCGAACGGATAGACATTTACAAAGAATGCTGGCGTCAGTGTGCTGCGAGATGACGAAGACGCCCCATACTTCACATGGTCCTTGACCACCTGCTCCACCAACGAGGCTTGTGCCTGGATGCGTGATAACGTCAATGCCGTGGCTAACGACACGAAGTTGGAGTAACGATGAGGGAAAGCAAAGTCCACCATATTGGCATTCAACTTGTTCCACTTGAAGTCATAGCTCATTGAGACACTCCACTTTGACAATATCTCATAAACATTCGAAGTGGAGAAATACATCTCCTGCTGACGATAGGTATTGTCTACATGTATCTGCGTCTCATCATTATTAACATAGCGCGTCACATAGTAGGCATACTTAGCCAATGCCTTAGTAGAGAATTTGTCGCCAAATGACTTCTGGAATACAGCCTGTCCAAAAGTATTGTGATCCCACTGGCGTTCGCCTCTTCGCCACACGTTGTTGACGATGGCGCCAGGTATTCCCCTTTCCGAGTGGTAGGTGTACGCCTTCACGTTCCAATATCCATCGGCAATGCCTCCCCTCACGTTTCCCTCGACACGGAAAGCCCAGATGTCACCATTGTGGCGCACGGCGGTGGTATCATAAGCCACCGTATTATCTTCGGTCACTCGCCTATAACGAAACTTATAACGACCGCTCGATGTCAGCACACCTGTACTTAACGAGGAAGATATATGATCGGAGAGTTTCTGCTCCCAAAGCGATGAAAATCGGAAGGTATCGCTCGACCCATACTTAGCCTTCACCGACAAATTATATCGCTTGCCCAGCATGAAGCGGGGTGCCTTGGTACGGATATAGACGGAGCCAGCATTGCCAAAGTCGCTCGCTGGTTGGAAGATAGCACTACGCTGACCGTTGTAGAGCGAAATTTCCTCCACATTGTCGAGCGAGAACTGTCCCAAGTCTATCTGTCCATTCTGCGCATTGCCTAGTTCGATGCCATCATAGAAGATGCCCAGGTGATTGGTGCCCATACTGCGAATGTTGACAGTCTTAATGCCACCCACGCCTCCATAATCCTTGAGCTGCAAGCCCGAGAAATAGCGCAAGGCATCGGCCACCGACAAGGAATTCAACTTCTTGAGCTCCTCACCTCCCAATGTCTGTGATGGAATGGTTTCCCTAGATATCAATCGTGAGGTAACCACAACCTCTTGGATGTGATGCACTTGTACAGAGTCCTGCGTTTCGCCATTGGCAAAGGCTGACCTCGCAATAATACCCAGCATGGCTATTGCAAACAATCTTTTCATCTACTATTATGTTTTTATCTTCATTCAAAAGCCTAACCCACGAGGCTCAATGATTTCATCCTCCATCACTTCCTGATGGCAGAGATGGCAACGGCAGGTCTTCTGACTTGCATCCTCAAACTCATGGCAAGCGGTCTTCCCGAAAAAATGTCAGTGACCATGGTGCTTGCCGCAATAAGACGCTTACAGCAGCGGGACTGTCCGGGCTTCTCACCCGATTCCCTTTTAATCACTACGCACAAACCATGCCTGCGGCGGCAGGAAGTGGCAGCGAACCAATTGCGGGTGCAAAGGTACTATAAAAAAATGAATAAAAAGATAACTTTATCTGCTTTTTTATTCCAGCAAGGATAAAATTATCTTTTTATTCATTTTCTTTTTTATTCTTTTACTTCTTGATTTTATCTTTTTACTCCTTGAGCATTTTATGTTTT
>CAVBFV010000309.1:0-3525 GCA_963594575.1 Lachnospiraceae bacterium
CAGAGAATTCTGATCTCCCTGCTGAGCCTCAACGGTCAACTTTCCGTTTTCCGTATCTACAGGGAAGTAGAGCTTATCGGGTGCACTCGTAGAAAATCCGGCATTCTTGCCCTTGGTCCACTGCATCGGAGTGCGGGTACCAGAACGCTCATTGCTACCCTCCTTGTTAGGGAGATTCATCTGATACTTCATACCAATCTCATCACCATAATAGATAAACGGAATACCAGGCATGGTGAGGAAGAAGGTCATCGCCACCTTCAACTGGTCTGGCGTATTGCGGGTACCAATGTTAGGGCGCTGGTAATCGTGGTTGGCAGATGGAACAGCAATGTAGCCGAGATTCTTGGTGGCATTGAATGCCTTGGTATAGTTCTCGCTAAATTCCTTGAGCGAACCCTTGCCCTGCTTGTCGAAATAGCAGTTCTGGTAACTCTGCTCCCACTTGCCCCATGGAGTCTTGCGGTCGAAGAACAGAGAGGCATAGCCCTTAAGACCGAAATGGATGTAGAAATCGATGTTGAAGCCGGCAGGAATGGCTTGCTGCGGATTAGCCCACTCTGAAATCAGGACGGTCTCAGGATAGTACTTGTCCTTCCATGCACGCATCTCATTCCAGAGCTTGGAAACCTCCTTCTTGTCGGGGTCGTTCTTGATAAGCGATGATGCCATATCTACACGGAAGCCATCCACACCCTTATCAAACCAGAAAGCCATGATGTTACGTATCTCCCTGCGTACAGCCTGTGGTCCTGGAGCATCTACGCCCTGCTCCCAAGGATGATTTGGATCTGGATGAGCAAAACCATAGTTCAAGGCAGGCTGGCACTCGAAGAAATTCTTCTCATAATACTTGGCACGAGGAGCATTAGCCTCCACATATCTGCCTCGGGTACTAGACTCCGGACTTGCTTCCTGATGACGGGCTTCTATTTCTTTCTTCTCACTCTCAGGGATATCATTCATCCAGATATAATAGTCGCTGTAACGCTGGTTAGGATCTTTCTCGGAAGACTCCTTAAACCAGGCACACTTGGTGCTGGAATGTCCTGCCACCAGGTCGAGACAAACCTTGATGCCACGCTTATGAGCCTCATTGACCAATGTAACCAAATCGGTATTGGTACCGAATCGAGGATCCACCTTGTAGAAATCGATGACATCATAGCCACCATCAAACCATCCCGACTCAAAGATCGGATTGAGCCAGAGGGCGTTCACACCCAGCGACTTGATGTAATCCAACTTGGAAGTGATACCCGGCAGATCGCCAATACCATTGCCATCAGTATCCATATAGGAAGATGGATAAATCTGATAGAAAAGTGCATCACTCAACCAAGCCGGTCCCTTCTTCTGTTCTGCCTGAACAGAAAGTGTGGTTGCCGCCAAAGCAGCAACCAACAGCATTTTATTCATTCTTTTCATGAGCAACATTATTTATTCAAAAAAAACTTTCTTTCATAATAACTCAAAATTCTGCATTTTATTGTGCAAGAATGCTAATTGCAAATCCGCCACCTGCAACAGAGTTCAACTTCAAGACAGACTTGCTGGTTACAGTCTTCTTGGTGATGACATAAGCCTGCGGATTGGTCTTGTAGTTGGCATTCTTTGCATCCTGATAGATGGTAGCCACATACTTCTTGCCCTTCTCGAGGAAATCGAGCTTTACGGTAGACTGATGAGCCTTCATGCCCGTAACGCCACCGACAAACCAGTTATCAGAACCCTTTGCCTTGCGGGCAGCGGTGATATACTCCATTGGTTCAGCCTCCAGATAGATAGACTTGTCCCAATCTACAGCCACATCCTTGATAAACTGGAAGGCATCCATGTGCTTCTCGTAATTCTCAGGGAAATCAGCAGCCATCTGCAATGGACTATACATGGTAACATAAAGTGCCAACTGACCGCAGATGGTAGAGTTGCAATGTGAACCATTGGCGCAGTCCATCTCAAAGATACCAGGGGTATAATCCATCGGACCACCCTGCAGACGGGTGAAAGGCAAGATGGCGGTATGTCCCGGTTTGGTTCCTCCGAAAGCCTGATATTCTGTACCGCGAGCACTCTCGTTGCCAATCAGGTTAGGATAAGTGCGGCAGAGACCGGTAGGACGCACAGCCTCATGGGCATTTACCATGATGTGATAATCAGCAGCACGGGTTACGGCATGCTGATAGTGATTGATTTCCAACTGACTGTAGTGATGCTCGCCACGAGGAATGATGTTGCCCACATAACCGCTCTTCACAGCATCGTAGCCATAATCCTTCATCAACTGGTAAGCTCTGTCCATATACTTCTCGTAGTTCATCACAGAAGAAGAGGTCTCATGATGCATGATGAGCTTCACTCCCTTGGAATGTGCATACTCATTGAGTGCCTTGATGTCGAAATCAGGATATGGAGTCAGGAAATCGAATACCTTTTCCTTCATATAACCACTCCAGTCTTCCCAACCGATGTTCCATCCTTCTACCAGGACTGCATCGAAACCATGGGCTGCAGCAAAGTCAATGTAACGGCGCACATTGGCATTGTTGGCAGAATGCTTGCCAGATGGCTTGGCATGTACATAGTCGGTTCCATCCAACTTCACGGTAGGATAATCATGGGTATAAGCCCACTCTCCCTTACCGGAAATCATCTCCCACCATACACCCACGTACTTTACTGGATGAATCCAGGAGGTATCCTTGATCTTGCAAGGCTCATTGAGATTGAGAATCAGATTGGAAGACAGCACCTTGCGGGCATCATCCGTAATGAGCATCGTACGCCAAGGGCTCTTGAACGGAGTCTGCATATATCCCTTCATACCCTGTGCATCCGGGGTAAGCCAAGAGGTAAAAGTCATGGTCTTGTCATCCAGGTTCAGATGCATGGCTGGATAATCTACCAGGGCAGCCTCATGCAGGTTGATGTAGATACCATCATCAGTCTTCAACTGGAGTGAGGTCTGTACACCGGTATCTGAAAAGACAGTCTGTGAGAGATTGCTGCTGACAGCAGCATGCAGGGCTGGACGGATGCCCGACAGACGGGTCTTGGTGTATTCATACTCCTGGGTATCATAATCACCAGGAATCCACCAGGCGGTATGATCGCCCGTCATGGCAAATTCTGTACGCTCTTCCTTGATGGTAAAGTAATTGAGACTGCCTTTCTGAGGGAACTCATAGCGCAATCCTACTCCATCGTCATAAACACGGAAGCGAACGTTCATATAACTGTCGGTGGAATTCTGCTTCAACTCTACCAGCATATCATTATAATGATTGCGGATAGACTTGTTCTCTCCCCAAACAGGAGTCCAAGTCTCATCGAAAGTGGAAGTTTTCTCATCGATGACGCTAAAATCGGCAAGCAGATCCTTGCCATCCTTGCCGCCCTTGGCGAGCTGATAACCCAGACGGCTAGGCTTGATGATGGTCTTGCCCTGATAGGTCACACTATAGGTAGGCACAGTGCCATCCAAGGTGAAGTTCACCTTGATTTGTCCGTTAGGAGAAGTGATGT
>CAVBFV010000310.1:0-3524 GCA_963594575.1 Lachnospiraceae bacterium
ACCTTTTTTTATTATTTTTATGATGTATTTTCAGATAGTTATATTACTTTGAAGGAATTTTGTCTTTATTGTGTATACTAGTTGGTAAAATTTGGGTTATTTTTTTACTTTCTAATTTTTCTACTTCTACACTACTCAGACATTATTAGCCTAACCTGCTATACTAAATAAAACTTCAACTAAACTTTATATCTTTTTCAATATGAATTCATCAAGTCCATTGAATTTTATCAGTTATGTATCTTTTAAAAGGATCATCCGATAAGTTTTATAAAATCGGACTTCCAAATCTTGAGGCTAAAAAGGCCTTTGCTGACCGCTTATTGGAGCTTTTAACCACAAAAAAGATGCAAAAATAAGGTATACAATATCTTTTTGTGAAGCATTATCTTCTGGTGATGTAAATAATATAAAAGAAGTTTTTAACACCTTTTTTAATGAGCTTTCAAAAGAATTAGTCACAGTCTTTAATGAAGCATGTTTTAAAGTTGTATTAAAGATTGCAATGCTTACCTTTAATGTATCAGCTTCAACTGAGGTAATGGGAGCATGCGGCAGAGCAGATATTACAGCTGAAGCTGGTGAGTATCTGTAAGTCTTTGAATTAAAGGTAACAGATAACAGTAAAGACATTGACATAAAACTTACTGAAGCTAAAGAGCAAATCATAAAGAACAAGTACGCAAGACGTCTTACAGATAAGACTGTAGTACCAGTAGCTTTAGTCTTAGAGGATAACTCTAAGAGTATAGAAAAGAGAGATACTCCAGTTTGTGAGATTGTTGCTTTAGAAAAGGTAGATAACTGGATATAACTTTATTTATGCTCTCTCCTTTGAACTATAGAAGAAAGGAAAGTTCCAAAAGAATAACAATGAATAGGCTATTTTTAGTAAATTCGGAAACTTAGGAGACTTATTTCTTCATCTTTAGAAATTTTTTTGTTCCAATTTGTTGACAAGGTAACATTATCCACTTATAATGCAACTCGTTCGGTGATTAGCGCAGCCCGGTAGCGCATCTGGTTTGGGACCAGAGGGTCGTAGGTTCGAACCCTACATCACCGACCATCTCAAAACATCTTCTCCTATTTAAAATAATTCAAAACAATTTAAATTATCTGGGTAAGTGTTTTTGTATCTTTTATTTACCCAAAAATAAACCTCCAACATTAGGTGTGTCCAGTTAAGAAAACATTCTAAGGCGAGAGAGAAACGGTATAGCTTCGGCTATGCCGTTTCTTTCATTTTTGCCTGCTATCAAATACTTTGGACATTTCCAAAATTCCTATACCTTTGTAGTAGATATCTACCTCTTGTCTGCGGTTGATTTTGCTATGAGGATCGGTCGCTGCGTGAATGACGATCTTCTCAACGAACTCATGCAGGATACGAGGCGTCAGCTCCGGGATATCGGTGTACTGGCGGACAACGGACAGGAACCTGTCAACATTGGCACTTTTGACTTCTGTTTCTTCGAGTTCCTCACGGAGTATTGCTGCCTGTGCCTGCAAACCAGCCTGTTCCGCTTCATAGTCGGTAGACAGCTTGTGAAAACGCTCGTCTGTCAGCTTGCCGCTGATGTTGTCCTCATACAGCCGCTTGAAGATCATATCCAGTTCTGTGATACACTTCTCACTTTCAGACAGCAGCCTGCGCTTTTTGGCAAGACCTCTATTGCGTTCCTTTATATCCATATCCATGACCATTTGAACGAAGCGGTTTTCATAGCTTCTTGCGAAGGACACGATCTCCCGCAGATATTGAAGGATCAGTTCCTCCAGGGTAACCGTTCGGATAGAATGTGGTGTGCTGCACACCTGTTTTCCTTTGCGATACCCAGAGCAAATGTAGTATTCCTGATCCTTTCGGAAGCCGGTTGCCCTGCATTGATATAGGATCGAGCCACAATCAGCACAGTACATCATGCCAGAGAACATTCCCATTTCGCCCATCTTTGTCGGACGGCGCCGTGATTGCCGCGCCTGCTTTACCGCCTCGGCAATGGCTTCTGTCCAGATGGGTTCATGGGTATTCTCAAAGATGACCCATTCACTTTCTGGATTTTTGATTGTCTTTTTGCTCTTGTAGGACTTCTTTGTGGTCTTGAAGTTCACCGTATGTCCCAGGTATTCACGCCAGCGATCCATAATTCCCGCAATCATGGTATTATCCCAGCCATAAGGATCGCCCTGCTTTTTTACATTACAAGGGATGCCTTTGCTTTCATAGTAAGCGGCAGGCGTGCAGATTTTCCGTTCCCGCAGCTTTCGTGCTATCTGGGACGGTCCAACCCCATCCATAACATACAGCCCGATTTCATAGACCACATCGGCAGCCTCACGGTCAGGTATCCAATGTTTGCTGTCCTCCGGGTCCTTCATATACCCGTAGGGGCACTGGTTGTCAAATGTTCCCCAGCGTTTCCCTTGACCTTCATAACGGCACGGATTTTCTTGCTGGTGTCTTTCGCATACCACTCATTGATGATATTGCGGAAGGGGGTAAACTCATTGTCGCCCTGGTTACTGTCCACCCCATCGTTTACGGCGATAAAGTGAACATCATGCTCCTGGAACATGATCTCGGTATACATACCAACCTGCAGATAATCACGGCCAAAGCGGGACATATCCTTGATGATGCCACGTTTGACGATTCCCGCCTCCACATCGGCAATCATCTCCTGGAAACTAGGCCGATTGAAGGTCGTTCCCGAAATGCCGTCGTCAATGTAAAAGCGTAAGTTGGTGTACCCATGTTCAAGAGCGAACTTCTGTAAAATTTTCTTTTGGTTGATGATACTGTTGCTGTCGCCCTGCAATTCATCGTCACGCGATAAACGGCAGTACAAAGCGGTAACAGCTTCGACGCTCATATCGTTGTAAGGAAATTGAAGCGCGGCAGCGGTGTTTGACTGATGAAACATAATAACCTCCAATCTGGCAGTCAAACACGGTATGAAGTTCTATCCTCATTCTACCGCGCTTTGCTGGTTTTGTCTGCCTATGGGGGGGGGTAAATTGCAGCGGCTTTTTTTCGGACATCATTCTTGATAAGCCACTCTATCTTAGAAACTACACCGTCTTTTGTCTGTTCCAGGAAGAACGAATTGACGGTGAAAGTCGTATTTCCGATTTTCTTTTCGCTCCGTACTGGCGGAGCAAATTTGTTTTCAAAAGTTCTATCTTCTTGCATAGATTGACCCCTTTCATTGTTTGCAAGTTGATAAGCAATAAAAGAGGCAAAACGGACGGCTGCTGGCACAGCTCCACGGGAGTCTAACCCCGGCCCATGCTGATGGGTGCGGCGCACAATGCTTTGTGGGCGTTCAATGCGCGAGTATCTTTGACCCTGCCTGTGTGTCATCGCCCGCAAGCTGCCACGCTTGCTTTGAGGTCTGGTGATGTTCGCTCGCCCGTTACAGTGGTCCCGTCCTGCGAACTTGAAACGAGGTCATGGCGCACCTGTCGTATGGCTCGGCACAAACAGGAATGTATCCGTTTGCCTTATACTGCGGCGTTGG
>CAVBFV010000311.1:0-3503 GCA_963594575.1 Lachnospiraceae bacterium
TGATTGCGGTGGCTTGATTGCTTACAACTATATCTCTGGTGAGCCTGTAACAGGTCTTGCGGAAGGTCGCCCTATGTTCGTACGTTCTGCCAACGACCACTTCAACCTTGCCAACTTCATGCGTGCCAACCTCTATGCTTCAGTAGCTGTATTGAAGATTGGTAACGATGTATTGTTCAAGAACGAGAAGGTACAGGTAGATCGCATCACAGGTCATGGCGGTTTGTTCAAGACCAAGGGTGTAGGTCAGCGCATCCTCGCAGCAGCCATCAACTCCCCTATCTCTGTCATGGAGACAGCAGGCGAAGGTGGTGCATGGGGTATCGCCCTGCTCGCAGGTTATCTCGTTAACAACGAAGAGAAGTTGAGCCTGGCAGATTATCTCGACAAGAAGGTATTTGCAGGCAATACTGGTGTAGAAATCGCGCCTACTACAGAAGACGTTGCAGGTTTCGACAAATATATTGAAACCTATAAGGCAGGTCTTGCCATTGAAAAGGCAGCAGTTGAGAACAAAAAGTAAATAAACGATAAATACGTTTGTGGGGATTCTACCTCCACAAACGTATTATACTAAAAATCGACAACAATTAATAAGAACAATGATGAAGAAACTATTCGCTACCACATTGCTTTCAACAGCAGTTGCATTCTCAGCACAAGCTCAGGATGTTACAGGAACAATCCATGCCAACCAGGGAACACAGAAAATCAATAAGGAGATTTACGGCCAGTTTGCCGAGCATCTCGGAAGTTGTATCTATGGTGGTCTTTGGGTAGGTCCTGATTCTAAGATTCCTAACACTCAGGGTTACCGCAACGACGTGCTCCAAGCCCTCAAGGACCTGAAAGTGCCTGTATTAAGATGGCCTGGAGGATGCTTCGCTGACGAGTATCACTGGATGGATGGTATCGGTCCACGTGAGAACCGACCAAAGATGCAGAACAACAACTGGGGTGGAACCATTGAGGACAACTCTTTCGGTACACACGAGTTTCTGAATCTCTGCGAGATGTTGGGTTGCGAGCCTTACATCAGCGGTAACGTGGGTTCAGGCACTGTTGAGGAATTGGCAAAGTGGGTGGAATATATGACCAGCGATGGAGATACTCCTATGGCAAAACTCCGCCGACAGAACGGCCGCGACAAGGCTTGGAAGGTGAAATACCTAGGTGTTGGTAACGAAAGTTGGGGCTGCGGTGGCAACATGCGTCCTGAGTATTATTCAGATCTTTTCCGCCGCTACTCTGTTTATTGCCGCAACTATGACGGCAACCAGCTCTATAAGATTGCATCTGGAGCGAGCGATTACGATTATAACTGGACTAAGGTATTGATGGACCGTATCGGCAACCGTGCCAACGCCATCTCTCTACATTATTATACAGTAACAGGCTGGACAGGCAGCAAGGGTTCTGCCACCAAGTTCAACAATGAGGATTACTACTGGACCATGGGCAAGGCGCTCGGCATAGAAGATGTCATCAAGAAGCACGAGGCTATCATGGACAAGGCTGATCCAAAGAAGCAGGTAGCCCTCCTCGTTGACGAATGGGGAACCTGGTGGGATGAGGAGCCTGGCACTATCAAGGGACACCTCTATCAGCAGAACTGTATGCGCGATGCCTTCGTTGCTGCACTCTCGCTGAATGTATTCCACCGCCATACAGAGCGTGTGAAGATGACCAATATCGCACAGATTGTCAACGTACTCCAGTCAATGATCCTGACAGATACAAAGGGAACAGGTCACATGGTTCTGACTCCAACCTATCATGTATTCAACATGTACAAGGACTTCCAGGAGGCAACCTATCTCCCAATGGATGTAAAGTGCGACTCTATGGATGTTCGCGGCGATGATCACGCAAGAGATGGAAGAAAGATTCCATTGGTATCTACTTCAGCAGCCAAGAAGGCAGATGGAACCATTGTGGTTGCTCTTGCTAATGTCAGTCTTGACAAGGCTCAGCAGGTAGAGTTTAATCTGGATGGTGCAGCTGCTCCAAAAACTGTAACAGGACAGATTCTTTCCTGCAACAAGGTGAGCGATTACAACGACTTCGCACACCCGGATGTAGTGAAGCCTGCAGTTTTTAAGGATGCAAAAGTAAAGAAAAACACCCTTAAGGTAAAAATTCCTGCAAAATCTATCGTAGTTTTGAAAATAAAATAGTATCTTTGAAGGCGAAAAAAGGAAGTATCCTTCTTTTGAGTAGCCTTCAGAGCTAGAAAAACAAGAACATTTCAGCAGAAATAACAATTATAATTAATATAAGATTATGAACGACATTAAAGTAATGAATCATGCAGCAGATAACATCCGTATCTTGGCTGCTTCAATGGTAGAAAAGGCAAACTCAGGTCACCCAGGTGGTGCCATGGGTGGTTCTGATTTCATCAACGTGCTCTTCTCTGAGTACTTGGTTTATGATCCATCAGATCCAACATGGACAGGTCGTGACCGTTTCTTCCTCGACCCAGGTCACATGAGCCCTATGCTCTATGCAGGTTTGGCTATGCGCGGTTTCTTCTCTATGGAAGACCTCAAGCAGTTCCGCCAGTGGGGTTCTGTAACTCCTGGACACCCAGAGCTCGACCTTCAGCGTGGTATCGAGAACTCATCTGGTCCTCTCGGTCAGGGTCACGCCCTCGCAGCTGGTGCAGCTGTTGCAGAGAAGTTCCTTGAGGCTCGTCTGGGTTCAACCATGATGCAGCACAAGATCTACGCATACATTTCTGATGGTGCTGTAGAGGAGGAAATCTCTCAGGGTGTAGGTCGTATCGCCGGCAACCTCGGTTTGAACAACCTCATCATGTTCTACGATTCTAACGACATCCAGCTCTCTACAGAGTGTGGCGTTGTAATGAACGAGGATACAGAGATGAAGTACAAGGCTTGGGGCTGGAATGTCATCAAGATCAACGGTAACGACGTAGCTCAGATTCGTGAGGCGCTCGATGCTGCCCAGAAGGAGCAGGACCGCCCTACCCTCATCATCGGTAAGACTGTAATGGGTAAGGGTGCTCTCCGCGCAGACGGCACAAGCTACGAGGCTTGCATCAATACTCACGGTGCTCCTCTCGGTGGCGACGCATACGTTAATACTATCAAGCACCTCGGTGGTGATCCTGAGAATGCATTCGTTATCTTCGACGATGTAAAGGAAATCTACGCTAAGCGTGCTGAGGAGTTGAAGAAGATCGTTGCAGAGCGCAAGGCTGCAGAGGCTGAGTGGCGCAAGGCTAACCCAGAGAAGGCTGCCCAGATGGATGAGTGGTTCAGCGGCAAGGCTCCTAAGGTAGACTGGAGCAAGGTTGAGCAGAAGGCTGGTTCAGCTACTCGTGCTGCTTCTGCTGCTTGTCTCGGTGTTTTGGCAGAGCAGGTTCCTAACATGATCTGTGCATCTGCTGACCTCTCTAATTCTGATAAGACTGATGGCTTCCTGAAGAAGACCAAGAGCATCGTTCGTGGTGATTTCTCAGGTGCTTTCTTCCAGGC
>CAVBFV010000312.1:0-3467 GCA_963594575.1 Lachnospiraceae bacterium
ATTTTTAAGGATATTACGTGCTTATCCACCAGTTGTGTACCCACACATACAAAACAAGGGGTTACTTGACCTATATCAAGTAACCCCTCGGTTTTATTTTATTTGCTTAACAAATTATCACATCCAGGAACATTATTTCTCCGAAGAATCCAAGGAGAACTATGCCATATCTGAACCCTGAGAATCCAACTGATCCTTATATGCAGTCGGCGAGATGCCAAACTGCTTGGTAAAGCAACGGGTGAAATACTTCGGATCGTTGAAGCCTACACGGTAGGCTATCTCCGTTATATTTCGGTTGGAAGTTTTATCAGCCATCATCTTGCGCGAGATGTCGAGACGGTAGTTGCGGATAAACTGGGCTGTTGGCAAGCCTGTCTCCTTGGAGAGATTCTTGCTCAGTACACTGCGTGATATACCCAAGGCATCTGCCAGTTCCTGAACTCCGAACTCAGAATTATCGTAATTCTTCTCCATCACATCCATCACTTCTTCCATGAATGGACGCGTATTCTCCTCTACCATCTTCCTGTCAGCCTCAATGCTCTTTTTCTGACTGTCCTGATAACGCTTCTGGTTCTGCAGAATCATCTGGATGCGACTCTGCAGCTTTTCTGGTTCATCACTTTCCTTCATCGCTGCCTCGATAGGACGGTACAAAGCCTCAACTTCCTCTTCGCGCATCTTGTTGAGACGGCGCACATAAGCATATTGGAGCAAGGCGATGATACCTATTATAATAAGGGTAACAAACCACCAGCTCTTCCAGAAATAAGGAGTAATCTGAACTTCTACAGAGATCACCTGCTCCTTGTCGGAATTGATAGATGGGATATATTTCACCTCAAACTTATAGTCTCCAGCTGGCAGAGTGGAATAACGCACACTATGCTGACCAGCCTTGAGTTGAACCCACTCATTCTCGTATCCCTTCATGCGATAAAGGTACACGCCCTGTGTCTCGCTGCCATAATTGAGCGCTGAGAAAAAGAGGGTAAACGACTTATCACTCTCATGGATACGTAACTTTCTGGCGATGGAGATGTCTTCTTCCAGATAATCGCTGCCAGCAAAGACAGGCTGGTTATCTACCAGAAGTTCGGTAAAGCACAACTTCCCTGCCTGATGAACAGAACGGTTTATGCCCTTTACAGCCATCATACCCGCATCGGTGCCCAGGAATATCTCGCCCTTGGCATTGCGGATGGCTCCATTGAAATAGAACTGCGAACTGATCAGACCGTCTTCACGGGAGAAACTGCAGAATGCCTCGGTCTTCGGATTGAAGATAGAGAGTCCGTTATCGGTAGCTATCCACAACATACCCTGGTTATCTTCTACAATACCTTTTACGTTATTGTTGGCAAGTCCGTTATTGGTGGTATACGACTTCACTTGAGTCTTTCCGTTTTTATCGCTGGTATAGCAATACAGACCGTAGCCGTTACTGCCCATCCATATCTTTCCATCCTTAGCCTGGCAGAAAGACAATATCTTATCGAAGACTCCACTCTTCGGATTGTCGAGTTTATACTGATGATACGTTACAGCGAAATCGCCCTTGCCATGAGGACGCGACTTGAGGTCGACCTCTACCATTCCACGCACGCACCCCATCAGGAGTTTGCCCTTTCGGGTTATCAGAGAACCGATGCAGCCGCGCACATTCTGGCATCCCCTGAAAGGTTCAATGAGTTGGCGGCGCTTCATATCATAGAAGAAGAGACCGTCATTGGTTCCGAGCCACATACCATCATTGATAGGATCGTAAGCCAAGGCACCGGCAAAGTTAAGTAAATGCTGATGCTTTGCATCTATCACCAGAGGAATAATCTTGCCCGGCTGACTGAGATTCATCACAGCAAAGCCCCTTCCCCAGGTACCAATCCAGAGCTGATTGCGGTTATCGGCTGCAAGAACCGAGACGGTATTATGCGGCAAACCGGAATTTGCCACCGTATAATGAACAAAGTTCATGCTGCCTGGAGTCAAGGCATTGAGACCTCCCTCTACTGTTCCTACCCACAGGGTTCCGTCGGCTGCCGCATACATGGCATTGACAGCATTAGGAGAGATACTGCCCGGGGTGGCGGGGTCGTGACGGTAGAATTCCAAATTCAGCTGACGTGGAGCCAGCTTGGTAACACCACCCGTCTCAGAGCCTACCCATATCTGTCCGTTCTTTGAGAAAAGACTGTTGATAAAGTTGCTGCTCAGCGGATTCACAGCCGTAGCAGTATTCCAATGTTCTATCTCTCCGGTCTTATCATTGAAGATATCTACGCCACAGAGCGTTCCTACCAGAAGTTTGTCATCTGGAGAAACAGCAAGGCTCGTCACTACTTCGTGCTGGAGCGAATGGTCAGTAGCAGAGCAATGGAATTCCTGCTTTGCACTATTAAACAATCCGCGATTCGTACCCATCCATATCTTGCCATGATAATAAATAAGCGCCCCCCCATACCGACCTTCGAGCGGAGGGAACAGGGATGAGATATTCTTTGCTACAAGCTGATTGTTCTTCACAGAAAACTCGCTCACCACTCCATTGTTGCATAATACAACCGTTCCTCTGCGATAGACATCACAGATTCCGAGGTCGGGAGCATTATAAGGATAGGATGTGGACAAGACGCTGCTCACCTCGCCCTTTTCGTTAAAGCCGAAACGGGTAAGCTGATTGACAGACAGCATCCATATATTGCCCTTTGCATCACAATATATTCGGGTGCAAAGGTTCTTGAATACTTTGTTGAGTTGTGCCTCTACCTGGCTGTTCTCACAAGGTGGAACAACAGGCTGCATCGTTTTGAGGTCGAGCACCTGCGGACCTTCCTCGAAAGCCACCCAAAGGCGCTTGAACGGATCTTCGCAGACATTACGGCAACTGTTGCTTCGCAGACTGATTCCTACAGACCCCAAACCGAAGTTCATGAAATTGAAACCATCGTAGCGCACCAGTCCACCACCATGCGTACTGATCCATACGAAGCCGTAGGAATCCTGAAAGATATCATCAGCAAAGTTATTCGGCATACCTGCAGCCATATTGAGATAGCTTACATTATAGCGACTAGGCAGCCCACCTTGCGCCCAACTGCTCAAGGTTATGAAGAGAATGCTTATTATAGAAAGAATGTATCTAATCATTAACTATTCTTTTGCTCTTTTCTGTCTTCTATCTTAACGTAAATGAAAGAACCAACAGCAATCAAAGCCAGAAATATATACATTCCTAATAATCCGTAATCCATAATTATTTTCCTTTCTTTTTTAAATTCTCTTTTCCTCGTTTGACAAAATATAACCCCATTCCAAACAAGAGTGCTGCTAACAAGATAGCCGACACCAATGTCCAAACAGAATCATCCTCTTTGCCAAACATCCTAACTAAAACATATGCTGTTATTATATACTTAGATATATCTAACATCCATTTTCCTAGTTCTTCTATCATTTTATTAAGT
>CAVBFV010000313.1:0-3456 GCA_963594575.1 Lachnospiraceae bacterium
TAAGGGACTATTTGATTAATTAATTAACGTGTCCAATTTTTATTGGACACTAATGAAAATCAATATTACATTAACAAGTGATAAGTAGAAAATTGACAATAATACAATATCAAACCAAAATACATCTTCAAGGTTAAATGATGTCTCTTCAAGATTAAATGATAGTTCTTCAAGAATCAATAATGTTTCTTCAAGATTAAATGACAGTTCTTCAAGAATCAATAATGTTTCTTCAAGATTAAATGATGTTTCTATAAAACTTGATGATGTCATATCTAAAATAAACAACGGCGGCGGTTCTTCTGGAACTCCAGCTTCTGGTGGTGTAACATTGGAATAGTACTTAAAAGATGAGGGATTAATAGCAAGTACACTTAACGACTTGAATAATAGCATCAATGAAAATAAAGATTATATCACAAGAAGATTAAATACTGCATTGAGTAAAGTGAACCGAAAAATAATATCTGAAACTTCAAAATATTTGTTGACTGAATAGTATTTGAAAGATGAAGAATTGATAGCAAGCACACTTAATGACTTGAATAACAAAATCAGTTCTTTACAAAAAGAAGTAGATGAATTAAAAAATAACAAAAAATAATCAAATTAAAGTATCATGAAATATTTAAACGTATTTGATAGTAAAGACTTGTTAGATGCATCAGTAAATGCAATTAACCATAAAGACGGAGCTTTTGTTTTCGGAGTAAAAACTGAATCAGGAATAGAAAACATTACTATATATGATGAGAGACATCCAGGAGCTCACTGTTTTACAGTAAAACCTGTCAATATGGACCCATTAACGATTGACGAATCATCTAAACAAAAAAATATAGCTTTTGGAACTATCCTATATTCAACAGCAGATGGAAAGTTAGTACTCGATGAAACAACCAATAACATTAAAAATACTCCTATTGCTATTGCATGTGATGTTAATTGTACAGAGAATTATAAAACAGGAGAAGAAGATTCTACCCAAGTAAAAACAGCGAAATTCGTTTCTTTGAATTACATGGATTACAAAAATCCTGGTAAGGGAATAGACGGGTATCAAGGTTAGTGCGTGGGTAATTATGGAACTGTTGTAGGAGCAGATAAAGGAAATGATTATACATAGGTTGGTGGAAAATATAATACATAGAAATATTTGGATGCAGCAACAAAACAAGATTCTCATGTATGCGCTGGTGTAGAGAACAAAAGTGATGCTGGTTATTCTCCTGCTGCTTGTTGTTGTGCAGCATATTCAACATTAGGAACAAAACCAGGAGATTGGTATTTACCATCTTAGAATGAACTTGCATATATGTTCAGCAGTTGGACTAAAACATATGTAAATGACGCCAGAAAAAAAGTAATGGGAAGTAATTACTATGAATATGATTATTGGACCAGTTCTGAGAAAGATGTAAATGATGCATACTTTGTATCAGGAAAAGATGGAAGCAAGAAAACTGGGAGCAAAATGTATTCAAAGAATGCTTTGGCGTTTTTATCTGTTGAATATCCACAAGCATAATAGAGATTAATTCTAAAATTAACTCAAATATCAAATGAAAGAAAGTTGGAAACAACTCGGTTTTAAAGATTAGGCACAATATACTACTGCGATGGTCTTAATTGCAAGTGGTATATTGATTGCATTTCTTAGTTTCATTTTGATTCATACTATTTCTTCTGGTGTCCTTATCTATATAGCATAGGCATTCGTTGCAGGCGGCTCTATATTTGGTGTAAGCATATACTTCAAGAATCAGTTGATGGAGACTCATGGTGAAACAATGGACAAAATGAAACAGCTTATTGATGATGTTGTTGAAAAGCATATCAAAGGTAAGTAACAGAAGAAAGAGAAGGTAAAAGGTTTTAGTATGCTTTTTTACCTTCTCTTTTTAATTAAATAATTTATATATTTGCATACAAATTGGGTCTGATATGAAGTGAGGTACATTTTTACCAATCAGTGTCATGGTCGATGTTGGTCCAGGTGATGTAGCCCGTTTGAGGATCATCAGAATAGGGTTCTACGATGCTGGTGATGTAATCCTTCACGTAGGTGTAGCTTGCCTGGAGGAAGAGGTCGCCGTAGCTTGCCTGGTATTGGAACTCGTGGCGCTGGGATGGCTCCAGCTCGCTGTTTCCTACCTGTCTCATATAGCGGTTCGCATAAACCGTGCCCGTGTTAAGTTCCTGGAAGGATGGGCGGATTTCGGAAGAGCGATAGCTCAGGGATTGGGAGAATCTGCCCGCCTGATGAGTGAGCAGGAGGGATGGGTAGAGGTTATCGTATGTGCGATGAAGCGGCTCGGTGGAGGCTGTTTCTGGCGTTCCAGTTCCAGTTGTTCCAGTTCCAGTTGTTCCAGTTCCAGTTCCATCTTTCAGATAATCCAGGCGGCTATCCACGTGCTCGTATCTCAATCCTACTCTTAGGGAGAAGGGCTTGAAATCGAGTGAATACTCGGCGAAGACGGCAGCATGATTCTCCTTGGTGATGCTGTGGGTGGAGTTTCCCTTATCGGCTGGGGTGTAATCGGCGCGCGATTCGCTCTTCACGTAGTTATACTCGGCGCCCATCATCCAGGTTTGCTTGTCGTTGATGGTGTAGTTGGCGCGGGCCTTTGCTCCCCAGATGGTTCCATCGCTTTGAGGGAGAAGGGTGAACTTGTTTCTGGCTTCCCTTTCTGAAATCTCATCCACGAATTGGGCCTGCTCCGTGTGCAGCTTCACGAAATCGCCAAAGAAGTTCAGCTTCCATTTTTCCCCGAACTTGCCCTGGTAGAAGGCGTTTACGTGGTGCTGCCAGTCGTAATAGAGGAACTTGTTGTTGCCCGTTACGTTGTCATCTACGTGATCGTTGGTCATCGCATAGCTTGTCATCTTGAATGGCATCGGCTGATGGATGTTGTAGCCGTCGTATTTCACTCCGATGGTCTGCTTTTCCGTCAGGGCGAGGTCGGCTCCGGCACTCCAATAGAAGTGGTCGTTGTAGCTGTGCTTGCAGTCGATGGTAGAGGAGGCGATGTAGCTGGTGGCGTTATCACCGTTATTGCTTCCTATATTGCTGCCTGCCTGGCTGCCGCTTACGTAATTCGTGGTGATGTCCTGTTCTTTCCAATAACCCTGCCAGTTGGCGTAGCCCAGTTTGCCGTAGTAGGTCATCTTGCCGTGGGTGTAGGTAAGGTCGAGGTCGTGGTTGTTGCTCACGAAGGAGTCGAAGAGGACGCCGGAGTTCTCCACGATGGCGAGTCCTTGCAGGTTCTTCTTGGTGGTGATGAGCAGCACGCAGCCCACGTTGTTGCCGTATTCGGCTCCGGGATGATGAATCACCTTCACCTCTTTTATCTGTGTAACGGGCAGGTTTTCTACCACGCTGTAATCCTGCACCTTTCTCTCGTTGATGTAGATTTCGGGTGCGCCGCCGATAAATGCCTGCGGTTTGCCATCCTT
>CAVBFV010000314.1:0-3451 GCA_963594575.1 Lachnospiraceae bacterium
CTGGCGAGAGCAACGTAGAGGTTATGAAGCGTGCCCGCCGCGGTACTATCGCAGCCGGTTTCTTCAAGGTTCTCCCTTGCTTCATGTTCCTCATTCCAGGTATGATTGCAGCAGCCTTGGCTCAGAAGGGCGCAATCCAGATGAACGAGACTGATGCAGCCTTCGCCATCATGGTAAAGACCGTGCTTCCTGCAGGTATCAAGGGAATCGTAACCATCGGTTTCATCTGCGCACTCGTTGCTTCTTTGGCAGCATTCTTCAACAGCTGTGCTACCCTCTTCACCGAGGACTTCTACAAGCCATTGAAGAAGGGAATGTCAGAGGCTCACTATGTACTCGTTGGCCGTATCGCTACCGTAGTAGTTGTAGTTCTCGGTTTTGCCTGGTTGCCAATCATGATGAAGATGGACACCCTTTACAACTACCTCCAGGGAATCCAGTCACTCCTGGCTCCAGCCATGGTAGCCGTATTTGCAATGGGTATCTTCTTCAAGAAGATTACTCCAAAGGCAGGTGAATATACCATGATTACAGGTTTCCTCATCGGTATGCTCCGCCTCGTTACCAACGTCATTACTGACACAGGTAAGGCAACAATGGATGGTGCATTCTGGGATTACACCGCATGGTTCTGGCAGACCAACTGGCTCGTATTCGAGTGCTGGTTGCTCGTATTCCTCATCATCTTCATGGTAGTAGTGAGCTGCTTCACTCCAGCCCCAAGCAAGGAGCAGGTAGAGGCAATCACCTTCACATCCGACTTCAAGAAGTCTATCCGTGAGAGCTGGGGTGCCTTCGATATTATCGGTACCCTCGTAGTAATCGGCCTCTGCGCAGCATTCTACGCATACTTCTGGTAAAATATTATTCACGTCAGGAGTAAGAAGCGAGGAGTCTGGAATTTTCTCAAAGATCAGACAAAACTGTTTCTGTTGAAAAAATCCGCGATCCTCTCTTCTCCTTCTTACTCCTTGATTTTCCTCTCGAAGCTGCTCTATGAAGAGCAAGCAAAAGAACACAACAATACATACATTGAATCATTACATCAAAACAGCAGAAAGACCATGACCCAGTTTTATAATGAATACTCCAAAGTATTAGTATCCGTCGATTGTATCATTTTCGGTTTCGACGGTAGTAACCTCCAGGTACTGATAGGCAAACGCAAGATGGACCCGGGAAGAGGCGAATGGTCACTCTATGGTGGTTTCGTTGGTGCAACAGAAAATCTCGAAGATGCAGCTAACAGAGTCATCCTGGAACTTACTGGAATGAAAAACCTCTATATAAGACAAGTAGGAGCTTTCGGGCGCATCGACCGTGACCCAGGTGAGCGAGTTATCTCTATCGCCTATTGCGCTCTCATCAATGTGAAAGACTATGACGACAGCCTCCGTGTAGAACACGGATTGGAATGGGTTAGTCTGAACGAACTTCCAGAACTTTACTCAGACCACAAACTCATGATCCGCAACGCTATCGCACAGATACGCCGCCGCATCAATCATGAGCCATTAAGCTTCAAACTCCTCCCAGACCTCTTTACGCTGACACAGCTTCAGCATGTATTTGAGGCAGTAATAGGCGAAGAGATTGATAAGCGCAACTTCCGTAAACGCGTGAAGGATATCGACTTCATCGAGAAAACAGAACTCATCGATAAAGTCAACTCGAAACGAGGCGCCGCCCTCTACCGCTTCAACAAGAAAGCATACGAGGAAGACCCATCGTTCAACTTGAAATAGAATAAACAACTTAAAACAAAAGATATTATGTTAGAAGAATTAAAAGAAAAAGTGTTCAAGGCAAACCTTGATCTCGTTAAGCACAACCTCGTGCTCTTTACATGGGGTAATGTGAGTGGCATCGACCGCGAGAAAGGTCTGGTTGTCATCAAACCATCAGGCGTCGATTATGACACCATGAAGGCTAGCGATATGGTAGTGGTAGACTTGGAAACAGGTAAGGTAGTAGAAGGCGATCTGAATCCATCATCTGATACACCAACCCACTTGGTTCTCTACCGCGCATTCCCAGAGTTGGGTGGCGTAGTTCATACTCACTCTACTTATGCTACCGCTTGGGCACAGGCTGGCTTGGACATCCCTAACATTGGTACAACTCATGCTGATTACTTCCACGATTGCATCCCTTGCACTGATGCGATGACAGAGGATATGATGGCAGAATATGAGCACAACACAGGTGTTGTCATCGTTGACCGTTTCAAGAAAGATAACATCAACCCAGTTCATACTCCTGGCGTATTGGTTAAGAACCATGGTCCTTTTACATGGGGTAAGGATGCTGACCAGGCTGTTTATCACGCAGTAGTAGCTGAACAGGTGGCAAAAATGGCTTTCATCTCATTCTCTGTGAATCCAAACACCACCATGAACCCATTGCTCGTAGAGAAGCACTTCAACCGCAAGCACGGCCCTAACGCTTACTACGGACAGAAAAAACACTAATTAAAGGGTATCTCAAATAAAGATATTAAATCACATTAACAATAACAATTAATAAAACAAACAATCATGATTAAAGCATTTGAAAATTTAGAGGTATGGTTTGTAACTGGTGCACAGCTTCTTTACGGAGGCGAAACAGTTAAGATAGTTGATGGTCACTCAAAGGACATGGTAGATGGTCTGAACAACAGTGGCATCATCCCAATCAAGGTAGTTTACAAGGGCACAGCAAACTCTTCTGCAGAGGTAGAGGCTGTGATGAAGGCTGCCAACAACGACGCTAAGTGCGTAGGTATCATCACATGGATGCACACCTTCTCTCCTGCTAAGATGTGGATCAAGGGCTTGCAGGCTCTCGAGAAGCCTCTCCTCCACTTCCACACTCAGTACAACGCAGAACTCCCTTGGGATTCTATCGACATGGACTTCATGAACCTCAACCAGTCAGCTCACGGCGACATCGAGTTCGGTCACATCTGCACCCGTATGCGCATCCCTAGAAAGGTAGTTGTAGGTTACTGGAAGAGCGAAGAGGCTCAGAAGCAGATTGCAACATGGGCTCGCGTAGCTGCAGGTGTTGCTGATGCTCACAACGTACGCTGCCTGATGTTCGGTATGAACATGAACAACGTAGCCGTAACAGATGGCGACCGCGTAGAGTTCGAGCAGCGCATGGGTTACCACGTAGATTACTACCCAGTATCTTCACTCATGGAGTACTACAAGAAGGTTACTGATGCTGAAGCAGATGCACTCGTTGAGGAGTACAAGAAGGAATACACCATCAAGATCGATGAGTCTGGCGAGGAAGTATATTGGGAGAAGGTAAAGAACGCAGCTAAGGCTGAGATCGCTCTCCGTCGCGTATTGAAGGATGAGAACGCAGTAGCATTCACAACCAACTTCGATGACCTCGGCGATGCTGACATCGACGATCCAAACTTCTGCGGTTTCGACCAGATTCCTGGTTTGGCTTCACA
>CAVBFV010000315.1:0-3441 GCA_963594575.1 Lachnospiraceae bacterium
GCGAGCTGGGTTCAGAACGTCGTGAGACAGTTCGGTCTCTATCTATCGTGGGCGTGGGAGTTTTGAGTGGTGCCGTCACTAGTACGAGAGGACCGTGATGGACAGACCTCCGGTTTACCAGTTGTGCCGCCAGGCGCACCGCTGGGTATCTGAGTCTGGATTGGATAAGCGCTGAAAGCATCTAAGTGCGAAGCCAGCCGCAAGATGAGAACTCCATTGAGGGTCGTCATAGACGATGACGTTGATAGGACGCAGGTGTAAAGACGGCGACGTCAAAGCCGAGCGTTACTAATTGCCCGAAACTTTTCTTTCCACAGTTCATAGTTTCAACTGTATGAGTCTGTACATGGATTCATTATTAGTTTTTGCTTGTCGATATACGTCATAACCCATTATCAGGTGGTTATTGCGGTGGGGTCCCACCTCTTCCCATTCCGAACAGAGAAGTTAAGCCCACTTGCGCCGATGGTACTGCAATGCAATGCGGGAGAGTAGGTAGCCGCCTCCTTTTTTCATCAAGGCCTCAGGTTTCGAAAGATTCCTGAGGCTTTTTCGTTTTTCCACCCTGTTCATGCTGATGCTGTAATTCACGATAATGAAGCAGCTCTTGTTGATAATGCATTTCTTGCACGTATCTCTTGCTGACGAGGTAGCTCGCGCCGATTTCGCTTATAGCGCAGAGTCTTTCCATCATTGTTCTTTTTAGTTCACGCAGGTGATTTCTGATTCATTCATTTTCTATTCATCAGTGACTATTTTTATAATTTATCTATGAAAAGTTGATTGATTTAAGTCAAAGAATAGTGTTATAAAGTGTTTAAGAATTTAAAATACCGCTGATAATCAGTGTATTACTTGTGAGATTCGTTTTTTTTTCGTATCTTTGCAAACGATAAGAATAAGGATAACAGTTTCTTATGTTTTTTCGTATAGACTGGTATCCGTTAAGGTATCTAACGGAACTGAGATGAGCAACCGTTCTTTTTCTCAAAAGTTGCCATCGCGAAATCACTGATGTTGTAGTTCAGCTTTTCAGGTTCCATAAAATAATTAATATGAAGAGAATAACAATGTTGATGGTCAGCATTCTCATGCTGACGCTGAATGTAGAAGCAGCATCGGCTGCAACGATGTCTAAACAAAATGTTTCCTCTAATGAGTTTGATTGGAATCCAGTGATGGAGGCGATAATTCAGGTAGAGAGTGAAGGAAATCCAAGAGCAAAGAGTGGTAATTCTGTTGGCGTGATGCAGATAACTCCAATCTTGGTAGCAGAATGCAATAAGATCTTGAAGCGTAAGAATAGTAAGAAGCGTTACAAGTTGTCTGATAGATACAGTATCTCTAAGTCTAAGGAGATGTTCCTGTTGATGCAGTCTGTTTATAATCCTCTGAATAGTATTGAGCAGGCTATCCGTGCCTGGAATGGTGGTAACCATTACAGCGTCAAGAGAACGCAGCGCTATTTTGAGAAAGTAATGAAGCTATTGAAAAAATGAAATGGTTTTATACTATCCGGTTATTCCAATGGAGTAATCGGATTTTTTGTTTTATAACTTGTCCTTTCTGTAATGTTTTTCTGAGATTGCTGACATTGCCGAATGATTCGTCTTTTAGTGCTTTTTCATGGGTTTAAATAGCGACCTCGCCATTCCCTTTATCGTCTGGATCCGTCCTTATTTAAATGAAAAATCGGATAAGAATGTTGAAAATCAACTTCTTACCCGATATTAGTTGCGGCGGCAGGACTCGAACATGCGACCTCCAGGTTATGAGCCTGGCGAGCTACCAACTGCTCCACACCGCGATATAATCAACTCATTTCTGAATTGCGAGTGCAAAGGTACTAACTTTTCTTGAAATGACCAAATGTTTTCTGTATATTATTACCGTTTTAACGGATTTTAAAGTTTATTATTTGCTTATATCGAATTAAAGCACTAAATTTGCACACAGATAATTTATTGTGCAACTAATAATAACAGGGGGACTTTGATATGTCAATATCCAAAACTCGACAGAAACTGGTAGACGTTGCTCGGCAACTTTTTGCAAAGAATGGTATAGCCAACACGACGATGAATGACATTGCTGTGGCTTCGGGCAAGGGAAGACGAACGCTGTATACTTATTTTAGTAGGAAAGAAGATGTATACTATGCGGTTATAGAATCAGAGTTGGAACGTCTTTCCGACAAGTTGGATGAGGTTGCCGCATGTAAGATTCGCCCCCAAGATAAGATTATCGAATTGATTTATACCCATTTGAGTATGATCAAAGAAACCGTGGTTCGAAACGGTAACCTTCGAGCAGAGTTTTTCCGTAATATCTGGATGGTAGAAAAGGCTCGCAAGAACTTTGATGAAGACGAGATTGAACTTTTCAGAAAGGTTTATACTGAAGGAAAGGAAGACGGTGAGTTTGACATAGAGAACGTAGATTTGGTTGCCGATATCACCCACTATTGTATCAAAGGTTTGGAGGTACCCTTTATCTATGGTCGTCTGGGACATGGCTTGACTGAAGAGAGCAGCAAGCCTTTAGTTGCCAAGGTGGTGTATGGTGCTTTAGGAAAGTCTGGACTAAAATTGTAAACCGAAATTTATATTTAATGTTGTCAATGTCGAACATGCTATATATAATAAGGTGTATAGTCAGACTCTAAGCAGAAAGTATTCAATATATCCAAGTAGAGAAATTTATAAACACATCATAAACTATAAAACAAAACAAAATGGGATTATTAACAGGTAAGACAGCCCTTGTAACAGGAGCTGCCCGCGGCATCGGAAAGGCTGTCGCAATGAAATTCGCCTCAGAGGGCGCAAACATCGCATTTACAGATCTCGTTCTTAACGATGACATGGCTGCCGGATTGGAGGCAACACGTAAGGAAATCGAGGCTCTTGGTGTTACTTGTCGTGCTTATGCAGGCAATGCTGCCGATTTCGAGGAGACAGAGAAGACAGTTAAGCAGGTACAGGCAGACTTTGGTTCTATCGATATCTTGGTAAACAATGCTGGTATTACCAAGGATGGTTTGATGCTTCGTATGTCAGAGGCTCAGTGGGATGCAGTTCTGAATGTAAATTTGAAGTCTGCGTTCAACTTTATCCATGCTTGTTCTCCTATCATGCTCCGTCAGCGCAGTGGCTCTATCATCAACATGGCTTCTGTAGTAGGTGTTCATGGTAATGCTGGTCAGTGTAACTATGCTGCTTCTAAGGCAGGTATGATTGCTTTGGCTAAGTCTATTGCCCAGGAGTTGGGTCCTAAGGGTGTACGTGCTAACGCAGTAGCTCCTGGTTTCATCGAGACAGCTATGACTGCACAGTTGCCAGAGGAAATCCGTAAGGACTGGATGAAGAAGATTCCTTTGCGTCGTGGTGGTCAGACTGAGGATATTGCAAATGTTTGTCTCTTCCTCGCTTCTGATATGTC
>CAVBFV010000316.1:0-3425 GCA_963594575.1 Lachnospiraceae bacterium
AACGTTGTTATTGTTGTTGTTGAATTTCGGAGCATTCCATCTGGTCTGTTTTGGTTTGATGGTGATAATGCCGGATTCTACATCATGAACATCTTCCAGATATTCCTGTAGCGCAAGGGAAATGACTGCCATGTAAATCTCCTTATCAATACCCTTGGTTTCTAAACCATCCTTCAGAATCACATTGGTCTTATGACTGAGGTCTTGAGTAACCTCAATGGTCTTCTTACCCGTCTTATATAATAAGGTGGCGTGCTTCTCAGTGGCACGGGCGATGCGCTGTTTATGTTTCATGTAGGCTCCGAATGCCCAGAACACGATGAAGAGGAGAGCGAGACAAGAGAAAACAATGCCCATCGAAAGTACTGCGATTCCTATTCCGTAGGGATCTTGTTTCTTCAAAAGCTGCGCCTTGCTCAAACCTGCGTTTTGTGGCAGATAACCCGGAGTTACGGACCCGGCAATGGCTTTATTCCACGTCTTGAAATTTTGGCTCAACTCGTAGCTTTCATCGGCAGCCAACACTGGCACGCTTACGGAGTCTATCAGGTCAACAGCGTTTCCGTCATAAAGTGCAATCCAGTTAGGCTTCTTTTCCTGTAGAATAAGATTGAGATGAAAAGGTCCCGAGTTGGAAGAATCCTTTGCCTTCCAATGTTGTCCGTTCCAGCCATCCTGATACCAGGAACTGCTGTCAAAGATGACGATGCTCTTCTTGCCTCCCAGTGTAGTTCGAGGCTCATTGTTAGGCAATGGACACATCAGCTGTCGGCGAGCTTCGGGCGACAGGTTCTTGTTGAGAACCCTTCGGTCGGTGGTTAGGAACATACCGCGTACATTATACGTGGTAAAGGAGGAATTACTCAATTCCACCCATGGTTTGTGCTGCCCGTACTCATCTACAAGATTGGTACGGTTGTCGGTCATCACCTCCGTAATACGGATACTTTTGGCTCCTTGACTCCAAGCGGGCAAGGACGTGATGACTAGCATGGTTATCAGAAATCCCAATTTCTTCATACGCTTACTAACGTTTATAGGGTTATTGTTTCATATTTCGAAAAAATCTGCATCATATAGGAACGATAGCTGTTCCTAGAAGATTCATTAGGTTTGTTTCTTGTGCTCAAAGGTACGAAGAATTTCTGAAAAGACAACAAAAAAGGTGCACAAATTTTTGTCTTTGTGCACCTCTTTTATAATTTATAACTATTTCCAGTTGTTTTGTTAACTTTTGTAAGTCTTACGCTCCGCAGAAGAACAGCACCACTATCTGGGCTGTAAAGATACGGAGGAACATGCTCAATGGATAAACCGTAGAGTATCCTACAGCTGGAGCCTCTTTAGAGCAAGAAGCATTTGCATAAGCCAATGCAGGAGGGTCTGTGTAAGTACCGGCGAGCATACCCATGATGGTGAAGTAGTTGAATTTAAACTTCAGCCGGGCAATCGTACCGATGATGAGGATAGGAATAACGGTGATGAGGAAACCACATCCCACATATTTCAAACCGTCACCCTGTACTACTGTGTCCCAGAATCCGGCACCAGCCTTGATTCCCACACTCGCCAGGAAGAGTACAAGTCCTATTTCTCGCAGCATCATATTAGCCGAAGTCGTCGTATAAGTTACCAGCTTCATGCGATAGCCGAAACGGCCGATGAGGATGGCGATGATAAGCGGACCTCCAGCAATACCCAACTTCAAAGGCACCGGCATTCCCGGAATGGCAAATGGGAGAGAACCGAAGATAATACCTACCATAATGCCTACGAAGATAGTGGCAATGTTAGGCGCATCGAGGCGCTTTACAGAGTTACCCATGATTTCAGCCACACGGTTCACATTCTCTTCAGGACCTACAACCAGAATCTTATCACCTACGTGGAAGTGGTGGTTTCTGCCTGCAAAAATGTCCATTCCCTGACGGGAAATACGGGTTACGTTAACGCCGTATACGCTGGAGAAGTGCATCTTACCCAAGGTCTTACCGTTCATTTCCGGACGGGTAACGATGATACGGCGAGAAACAAAGTGCTGTACTTCATCCTTCTCGCGGTCCCATTCAGCTTCAACCTCTGGTCCGATAAAAGCCTTGATGGCTTCAGCATCAGCCTCTGCACATACAACGAGCAATTCGTCTCCAACCTCAAACTTAGTCTTGCTGTTAGGAATGCTCACCTCGCCATTGTGGAGCAGTCGTGAACATACAATGTCACGGTTCAAGAATTCTGAAACTTCTCTCAGCGTTCTGCCTGTAATGTAAGCATTCTCCACGCGCAAGTGCATGTTGTGGGCCTTAGCGTGTGGGTTTGCAGCATCTTCTTCGTTAAGCTGTTCTTCCTCATCAGCAGTATTAATCTTACAGATGTACTTGATAAGGATAGTAGCACCGATAATGCCTACTACACCAAGAGGATAAGCACAAGCATAACCGTTGGCAATACTTGGAGCGCCATTAGGGAAGACGCTGAGCAAAGCCTCGTTGGCAGCACCAAGACCCGGAGTATTGGTAACCGCACCATAGAGTGTACCTACCATCATAGGCAGGTTGTTAGGGTTGCTCGTATCAAAGAAGAGATAATAGCAACCAAACATCACGAGGATGTTGAGCAGAATTGCGCTAGCCGAAAGCATGTTGAGCGTAACACCACCTTTCTTGAAACTCTCGAAGAAGCCAGGTCCTACCTGGAGACCAATCATGAAGACGAAGAGGATCAGGCCGAAGTCTTGCACGAAAGTGAGAATTTCCTTTGGACCGGTGAAGCCAACGTGGCCAGCCAAAATACCTGCGAAGAGAACGAAGGTGACACCTAACGAAATGCCGCCAATCTTTATCTTTCCGAGGTAAACACCAATAGCTATCACGATAGCGTAGAGTAGGGCGATGTGAGCCACCGACTCGGTATTGGTGAAGAGATTAACAATCCAATCCATGTATTCGTTTTAAAATCAGAAAATTATATTCCTTGTAGTTTACCAAATAATTTTAGAATTTATGTTTTCTGTTGCTTGTTTTAATTGAAAGATACAGTTCTGTTTATAGAGAGAATCTGTAGATTATTAGGGATTCAGTTAAAACTGAAAATTGGAGGACATCACATAGGATGCCCTCCAACCTATTTTTTCTTGTAAAAAAGAAAGCCCTTTTTGCAAATGGCTTTCTTTTTGACATGAGATTACTTCTCGATAGCTGCTACACCTGGCAATACCTTACCCTCGATAGCCTCGAGGAGAGCACCACCACCTGTAGAGATGTAAGATACCTGATCAGCCAAACCGAACTTGTTGATACAAGCTACAGAGTCACCACCACCGATGAGTGAGAATGCACCTTCCTTAGTAGCCTCAGCGATTGCGTCAGCAATAGCCTTAGAACCACCAGCGAAGTTGTCGAACTCGAATACACCTGCAGGACCGTTCC
>CAVBFV010000317.1:0-3416 GCA_963594575.1 Lachnospiraceae bacterium
CACAGAGCGACAAGATGATCGAGAAGTATGGTCTCGGTCACATTTCTACAGGTGACGTACTTCGTAACGAAATCAAGAACGGTACAGAACTTGGTAAGACAGCTAAGGGTTATATCGACAATGGTCAGTTGATTCCAGACGAGTTGATGATCGACATCCTCGCAAGTGTATACGATAGCTTCGGTAAGGATCACGCTGGTGTAATCTTCGATGGCTTCCCACGTACCACTCCACAGGCTGAGGCTCTGAAGAAGATGCTTTCTGAGCGTGGTCATAAGATTGCTGCGATGATTGAGTTGGCTGTTCCTGAGGATGAGCTGATGGCTCGCCTGATTAACCGCGGTAAGGAAAGCGGCCGTTCTGATGATAACGAGGAGACTATCAAGAAGCGTCTCAATGTTTATCATACACAGACTGCTCCGCTCATCGACTGGTATGAGAAGGAAGGCATTCATCACCACATCGAGGGTCTCGGTACTGTAGATGAGATCTTCGCTCGTGTTTGCAATGTAATCGACAACTTGTAATCAAGATAAAGAATCTTCCCCGCTATGGTGGGGAAGATTTATTCATTAAATAAAAAGAAAAGAATAAATGGCTGAATCCAATTTCGTAGACTACGTAAAGATACAATGCCGCTCTGGTAAGGGTGGCAAGGGCTCCATGCACCTGCGCCACGTAAAGTACCAGCCTAACGGCGGTCCTGATGGTGGCGACGGCGGACGTGGAGGAAGCATCTATCTCCGCGGCAACCATAACTACTGGACGTTGCTGCACCTCAAGTATCAGCGCCACTTCTTCGCCGAGCATGGTGGAAATGGTGGCCGTGATAAGTGTCATGGAACCGATGGCAAGGATATTTATATCGATGTGCCTTGCGGTACCGTGGTTTATAATGCCGAAACAGGCAAGTTTGTATGCGATGTGGCTTATGACGGGCAGGAAGTTCTGCTCCTCAAGGGCGGTCGTGGCGGATTGGGCAACTTCCAGTTCCGTACCTCTACCAACCAGGCTCCTCGCTATGCACAGCCGGGCGAACCTATGCAGGAGATGACCATCATCATGGAGCTCAAGCTCCTTGCCGATGTAGGTCTGGTAGGTTTCCCTAATGCCGGTAAGTCAACTTTGCTGAGTGCCGTATCAAGTGCCCGTCCTAAGATTGCAAACTATCCGTTTACTACGCTCGAACCATCGCTGGGTATCGTAGATTATCGCGATCACCAGAGTTTTGTCATGGCTGATATTCCTGGCATCATCGAGGGTGCGAGCGAAGGAAAAGGTTTGGGCTTGCGATTCCTCCGTCATATTGAGCGCAACTCTCTGCTGCTCTTCATGGTTCCGGGCGATACTGACGACATCAAGAAAGAATATGAAGTATTGCTGGGCGAACTGAAGAACTTCAATCCAGAGATGCTCGACAAGCATCGCGTGCTGGCCATCACCAAGTGCGATCTGCTCGACGAAGAACTGATTGAAATGCTCAAGGAAACTTTGCCTACCGATCTTCCGGTGGTCTTCATCTCGTCTGTTACCGGACAGGGTATCCAGGAACTGAAGGACGTGCTCTGGAAGGAACTCAATTCTGAGAGCAACAAGCTTCAGGAGATTACTGCCGAAGATACGCTTGTTCACCGTGACAAGGATATGTCTCGCTTCCAGCAGGAACTGGCTGCAGAGGGCGAGGATGTAGTAGAATATATTGATGAGGATGAAATCGAGGATGTTGACGACCTCGATGATTTCGAATACGAATAAATGTTATGATCAAAGAATATCAGGTAGCTTCTGGCGTCATGGCTTTCTCTACTACCCGCAAGGGAGGAGTAAGCCAGGGCAACTATAGCGAATTCAATATCAACGAATATTGCGGCGATTTTGCCGAGCATGTTGCAGAGAACCGTAAGCGTCTGGCTGCTGAGCTCGGTATCACTACCGACCATATCATCATGCCCCATCAGGTACATGGAGTAGAGGTGCGCAATATTGCCGGCGAGTTTCTCACCATGCCTGAGAATATCCGCAAGATGGTGCTCGAAGGTGTAGATGCCGTGATGACTGACCAGAAAGGTGTATGCATCGGTGTTTCTACTGCCGATTGCATCCCTGTGCTTCTTTATGATGAGGAGCATCATGCTGCGGCTGCCATCCATGCCGGCTGGCGTGGCACGTTGGCTCGCATCGTGCATAAAACCATTCAGGAGATGGCGTTTACCTATCATACCGACCCGAAGAAGTTGAAGGCGGTGATAGGTCCGGGCATTTCGCTCGACCATTTCGAGGTGGGCGATGAGGTTTACGAGGCGTTCGAGCAGGCAGCTTTCCCTATGGAAGAGATTGCCGAACAGCGTCCTAATGCCGCCTTCTCGGTTGATCCTGCTGAGCGTGAGCGCCTGGCAGCTGAGGGTAATATCGTGCAGCCGCTGAAATGGCATCTCAATCTTCCGCTCTGCAACAGACAGATTCTTCTGCATTGTGGAGTGGCCGAAGAGAATATCCAGGATTGTGGCATCTGTACCTTTGCCCACAGCGATGAGTACTTCTCTGCCAGAAAGCTGGGTATCGAGAGTGGCAGAATCTATACAGGCATCTTGTTGAAGTAAAAGCCTGGTAGCAGGTAAGTATCAGATAGTTTTCAAGATAACATCCATTTTTCCTTTTCTGTAAGAACGGAGAGGGAGAAATGGATGTTTTTCAGTTAATAGTTAATAGTTTATAGAATATTTTGAAAATCAGAAAGAAAAAGTAAATAATGAAAAGAATGAAAAAAGGATTGCGGCTATTGGCTGTGGCAGGACTCATGGTGTTCTCGCTGAGCAGCTTTATGCCCGCTAAAAATGTATTCACGGCAGCCGAACAGCAGCAGGTGAGTATTGCAACACCCGGTCTCTTTGCCCAGAGTCAGGCATTTTATGTAGACTTTGAGATATTCCGTGCTAAGGAATATTCCTTCCCGCTTCCTGTGGGCAAAGCAACCCTTCTGAACAATCATGTGTTGCGTATCTCTACCTCTAAAGGCGATGCTGTCAAGGCGATGCTCGAAGGTTATGTGCGACTTTCCAGAAAGTCGGAATCAATGGGGAATGTCATCGTGGTGCGCCACGATTGCGGTCTGGAAACCGTTTATGCCAACAATGCCGAGAACCTGGTAAAGGTAGGACAGCATGTGGATGCCGGACAGACGATAGCCATTGTAGGCTCTAAGGAGGGTGAAACTTATTGCGACTTCTCTATCATGGTGAATGGTGGTAGGTTGAATCCGGAAACCTTCATAGAGCTGAAATCGCATAAGTTGCGCCGCCAGACGGTACAGTTCCGCAAGCAGGGTGCCCGTGTCATCGCTTCGGTTATCGGTGGCAAGGATTCTTCTGTAGGAAGAAATGCTGAGGCTGACAAGGAGGCATCTGGCAAGAAAAAGG
>CAVBFV010000318.1:0-3402 GCA_963594575.1 Lachnospiraceae bacterium
CAATCTGGACAACGTGCTTGTCCCAAATCTTGTCGAATAATGTATTCATAATATCTCTTGTTATATATATGTTTATCTAATCTTAAACTTGTTAATACAATCAATGTAAGCCTCAACAGAAGCCGTAACGATGTCGGTATCTGCGCCGAAGCCATAATATACATGACCATCGTATTCTACCTGCATGTGAACCTTGCCCACATCATCAGAGCCCTTGTCGATAGCCTGGATGGTGAACTCCTTGAGGTTCATCTCCTTGGTGATGACCTTCTTGAGAGCATTGATAGCAGCATCTACCGGACCGTTACCAGATGATGCAGCCTCAAACTTCTGACCTGCAATATCAAGACCGATACTTGCCACGCTCTTCACGCCCTTACCTGTAGTAACCTGCAACCAGTCGAGCTGAACACCATGCTTATCAGCAGAATCAGCACCGGCAAGCATCAAAACATCCTCATCGGTAACTTCCTTCTTCTTATCAGCCAGTTGGAGGAACTTCTTGTAAATCTTGTCGAGCTTATCCTCATCATTAATCTCTACACCATTGACATGGAGACGGTACTTCAATGCAGCACGACCAGAACGGGCTGTCAATACGATAGCATTGTCATCCAATCCCACATCCTTAGGATCAATGATTTCGTAAGTCTGAACATTCTTCAAGACACCATCCTGATGGATACCGGAAGAATGAGCAAATGCATTGCGACCCACGATAGCCTTGTTTGGCTGGACAGGCATATTCATCAGGCTGCTCACCATGCGTGAGGTAGGAATAATCTTGGTGGTATTGATGTTGGTATCAATATCGATATGCTTGTGACACTTCAGAATCATGGCAATCTCTTCGAGCGAAGTATTACCTGCACGCTCACCGATACCATTGATGGTAACCTCAACCTGGCGTGCACCATTCAAAACACCCTGCAGGGTATTGGCAGTAGCCATACCGAGGTCGTTATGACAGTGGGTAGAAAGGCGTGCCTTGTCAATGCCATCAACATGCTCCATGAGATACTTGATTTTGTCACCATATTCATCAGGCAGACAATAACCTGTAGTATCAGGAATGTTCACTACAGTAGCACCCGCCTTGACAACAGCCTCTACGACACGAGCCAGATACTCATTATCGGTACGGCCTGCATCCTCAGCATAGAACTCTACGTCCTCAACATACTTTTTAGCATACTTGACAGCAGCTACAGCACGTTCGATGATTTCCTCGCGGGTAGAATTGAACTTATACTTGATATGACTGTCGCTGGTACCGATACCGGTATGGATTCTCTTATGCTTGGCATACTGCAAAGCCTCAGCAGCACAATCAATGTCTTTTTCTACGGCACGGGTAAGTGCACAAATAGTAGGCCAGGTTACAGCCTTAGAGATTTCTACCACTGAATTGAAGTCGCCCGGACTTGATATTGGAAATCCAGCCTCAATTACATCCACGCCCAACTGTTCCAGTTGCTTTGCCACCTGAATCTTCTCAACTGTGTTCAACTGACATCCCGGAACCTGTTCGCCATCGCGGAGGGTCGTGTCGAAAATGTATAATCTGTCACTCATATCTTTAAAATTTTAAATTTACACCTTATTATATATAAGAGCTACACATTCAGAACGCACTACGTTTATATAGCAATCCGTGCAGAAGCATCAGATAAAGTAAAAAGCCTTCCCCCACTCCATAGACGGAAGTGTAGAAAGGCTTTTAATATCTTAAGCGATGAACTATACGCACACCTTATCACTTCCGCCCACAAACTGCAGTCGAAGTCGAATAATAATGCTTGTAATGTTCAACAATGTTGTTCTCATATCTATCTTATTATGTTATATTCTTAAATTCGCATGCAAAGGTAACACTTTTATTTGATACTAGCAAACAATTTATAACTTTTTTAATAGAAATGATAACAAATTCCTATAATCTTATGGATTTTTCACCCAAAAACGTTAATCCTGTGCAAGAATTTGGCGAAAAAGCCAGTTTTTGAGTGAAAAAATTGACAAACTCTAACCTTAGAAAGGCAGATTCTCTGCAGGCGGCGGTGGTAGCGGACTACCATCCTGCCCTCCGCCATTCATCCTAGAGCCTACAATCTCACCACCTTCTTCGACAGGTGCTGCTGCAGCATCCTGCGGATCCTGGAATCGGGTAAATTCTCCACGGAAGTTCAGGAGAACATCTCCAACAGAGCCCTTACGGTGCTTGGCAATGATAATCTGTGCCATACCATGAAGGTCATTACCCTTTTCATCCTGATAGATGTGATAATATTCGGGGCGGTGAACGAAAAGCACCATATCGGCATCCTGCTCGATGGCACCGGATTCACGGAGGTCACTCAACTGAGGTCGCTTTCCTTCCAAACCCTCACGGTTCTCTACATTACGGGAGAGCTGCGAAAGAGCAAGCACAGGAATATTCAGCTCTTTGGCAATACCTTTGAGCGAACGGGAGATGGTAGATACCTCCTCCTGACGGCTACCAAACTTCATACCATTGGCATTCATCAGCTGGAGATAGTCAATCATCAACAGTTTAACACCCTTTTCCCTTACCAGTCGGCGCGCCTTGGTACGGAGTTCGAAAACAGAAAGACCAGGCGTATCATCAATATAAATAGGTGCACCTGTCAGTTTTCTCAGTTTTTTATCCAACCGTTCCCATTCTGGCTGTTCCAATTGTCCGTTCAGTATTTTTTTACCCGAAATCTCGCAAACATTCGAGATGAGTCGGTTCACCAACTGAACGTTATTCATTTCCAGAGAGAAGAATCCGATAGGCACATCATAATCTACCGCCACATTCTTGGCAATACTCAATGCAAAGGAAGTCTTACCCATGGCAGGACGACCGGCGATAATCACAAGGTCGGACGGTTGCCAACCTGATGTTATATCATCCAACCCACGATAACCCGTAGGAATACCGGTAAGACCACCCGAGTTCTGAGCAGCGCGCTGCAAGATGGCAACGGCCTCCTTTACAACCGGATCAATCTGCGTATAATCCTGCTTCATATTGTTCTGCGAAAGCTGGAAGAGTTCACCTTCAGCTTTCTGCATCAGTTCATCCACATCCACACCCTCTTCATACGCCATCGTCTCGATGTCGCCGGCATAATGAATCAGCTGGCGCTGCATATATTTCTGCGCCAGGATACGGGCATGCGACTCTACATGGGCAGCCGAAGCCATGCCTGCAGAAATATCCATGAGATATTGTGCTCCTCCCACCTTATCCAGTTCGCCAGTCTTGGCTAACTGATCGGCAAGAGTCATGATATCCACAGGCCGTTCCTCCATGTTCATCACCTGGATAGCCTGATATATTCTCTTATGACGCGGGTCATAAAAAGTATCCGGCTTGAGCAACTCCGACACCAC
>CAVBFV010000319.1:0-3399 GCA_963594575.1 Lachnospiraceae bacterium
ACCCAGTGAAGACCGTGAACGATCTGCTCCGCGACCAGCATCAGGCTGTAGAGGGTGGTATCAAGCACGAGCATCATCACGAGCACGGAGAGGGCGGTTGCTGCGGTAAGCACTAATCTCCGATTCCGTATATCTCGATGGTAAGATATAAACACAATAAAGGCTCAGTTCCCGATTTTATTCGAGGATTGAGCCTTTATCATTGAGCTAATAATGTGTCTGCTAAAAATTATAAGATGTTCTGAATCAAATAAAAAATAGCTTTTTGCTTCTGTTCTGCTAAAGGAAAACTATCTGATACAAAGGATAGGAATCCTTAGCAGGAAGTTCTTAGTTGTACCAAATTTCTCCACCTAATACTGTTGGATACTCTTCAGCTGTTGTTCTTTCTACAGGAGCCGTAATTTCTACGAACTCACCATACTTCTTTACCTTGTTAATGTTCATAATTTGTAGGGTTTGTTGATTTATTAATTTATATTACGGATTGGTATCTATTAAGGATACTGATCTTTTACTTTTTTTTCTACGCTGCAAAGTTACACAAAAAATGATATACAACAAGTTTTTTGGCTAAAAATCTGTCGATATTTAACCTTCTTTAAAGGTTTTCTGCATATTTCCTGCAAAACTATTCTGTTTTAGTGGAATATTTTTGTTTGTTTTCGCTAAATACCTCATAATGAGTGAGTAAATGACAGTTTGCCAATCTGTAGTTTAATCGTATACACTATCGGGAGACTGTCATTTACTTCATTGCTTCATTGTATGGATGAAGATTTCACCTTATATTATAAAGAGATTTCACCCGCCAGAGATTCGGTCAGTTTTTCTCTTACCTTCTTATTGTCTGCATATCTTCCCTGCAGATACATCATCTTGGTGACCATAGCCTCTACCGTAGAATCGTAACCGCTTATCACATGAGCAGTTTTCAACTGGAAACCGGCTCCGTAGCGTTCCATCTCTACACTACCTGTAAGACATTGGCTGATATTCACGATGTTTACTCCGCGATGGGCAGCCTGATCTAGGAGACGCATGATCCATGGTGTGTGAGGGGCATTGCCTGAACCGAAAGTACGCATCACGATGCCGCGGAGGTCTGGCGATTCCATCACGTGGCGCACAATGTTATCCTGGATACCCGGGAAAAGACTGAACACGATGACGTTCGGATCGAGCTTCAGATGTGGAACCATTGGCTTTCTGTAATCCGGCGTGAGAATGTGATGGTCGTGATATTGGAAATTGATTCCTACATCGCAGAGGTGAGGGTAGTTGAATGATTCGAAAGCGTGGAATCCCTCGGCATTGATCTTGATGGCACGGTTACCGCGAATTAGCTTGCCGTTGAAGAAGATGCATACCTCGGGCACCATCGGGCGTCCTTCGGCATTCTTGGCAGAAGCAATCTCGATGGCTGTCATCAGATTCTCCTTGCCGTCGGTTCGTAATTCACCGATAGGCAACTGGCTACCTGTCAATATCACAGGCTTGGTCAGATTCTCAAGCATGAAGGAGAGGGCAGACGAAGTGTAAGCCATTGTATCGGTGCCATGAAGGATTACGAATCCGTCATAGTCGTTGTAGTTGTTGGATATCATGCTTACGATTTCTGCCCAGCGCATAGGATCCATGTCGCTGGAATCGATAGGCGGGTCGAATTTCCGCACATCGATATCTGCCTGAATGAGTTTGAATTCGGGCATGGAAGAAACGAGGTGATTGAAATCAAGAGGTTCCAAGACACCTGTCATCGGGTCCTTTCCCATACCGATGGTACCACCGGTATAGATGATGAGAATCTTTGGTTTTGCCATTTTCTTTGTTTCTTTACATTTTGTCACGTTATCGGATGCAAAGATAATGAAAATATTTGTTTCTCCAAAACTTATTGGCTAAAAATGTATCTGGATTTTACAAAGTGTTACGAAATATTGGTAGAAAAGCAGATGAAAACTTCAATATGTCAGCATTTCCGGTCTTAAAAGCCCTTAATATAAAGAGGTATTAGCAAAGTTTAGCAAAATAAATGCATTTTTATTCGCTTGTTACAAAAAGAAATCGTACTTTTGCAGACGATTTAATAAAAATACTAAGTTGTTATGGTAAAAATCACATTCCCAGACGGATCTGTTCGTGAGTATGAGCAGGGCGTTACTGGCTTACAAATCGCCGAGAGCATCTCACCGGCTCTCGCTCGCAACGTTGTATCTTGCGGTGTCAATGGTGAGACAGTAGAGTTGAACCGTCCTATCAATGAGGATGCTAATGTAGAACTCTACAAGTTTGAGGATGAGCAGGGTAAGCACACATTCTGGCATACATCTGCCCACTTGTTGGCTGAGGCTCTCCAGGAGCTTTACCCAGGCATCCAGTTCGGTTTCGGTCCAGCCGTAGAGAGCGGTTTCTTCTACGACGTGATGCCAGCCGAGGGTCAGGTGATCTCAGAGAATGATTTCGCCAAGATTGAGGCTAAGATGATGGAACTTGCCAAGAAGAACGAGCCTGTGGTTCGCAAGGAGGTAGCTAAGGCTGATGCTCTCGCTGAGTTTAAGGCCGATGGTCAGACCTACAAGTGCGAGCACATTGAGCAGGACTTGGAGGATGGCACCATCACCACATATACCCAGGGCAACTTTACCGACCTTTGCCGTGGTCCTCACTTGATGAACACTGGTCTTATCAAGGCTGTGAAGATTACAAGTGTAGCTGGTGCATTCTGGCGCGGTGATGCCAAGCGCGAGCAGATGACCCGTATCTACGGTATCAGCTTCCCTAAGAAGAAGATGCTCGACGAGTACTTGGTTGTCCTCGAAGAGGCTAAGAAGCGCGACCACCGTAAGATCGGTAAGGAGATGGAACTTTTCATGTTCTCTGAGCGTGTAGGTAAGGGTCTTCCTATCTGGTTGCCAAAGGGTACACAGCTCCGTCTGCGCCTGCAGGAGTTGCTCCGTTCTCTCCTGAAGCCTTACAACTATCAGGAGGTTATCTGTCCAGGAATCGGTGGCAAGAGTCTCTATGTTACATCTGGTCACTATGCTCACTATGGCAAGGATGCATTCCAGCCTATCCAGACTCCTGAGGAGGATGAGGAGTATATGCTCAAGCCAATGAACTGTCCTCACCACTGCGAGGTCTACGCTCGTAAGCCTCGTTCTTACAAGGATCTTCCTTTGCGTATTGCAGAGTTCGGTACTGTATTCCGCTATGAGAAGAGCGGTGAGCTCCATGGTTTGACTCGTGTTCGTACATTTACTCAGGATGATGCTCACATCTTCGTTCGTTCAGATCAGGTGAAGTCTGAGTTCGAGAATGTAATCGACGTAATCTTGAAGGTATTCAAGATCTTCGGTTTCGAGAACTACGAGGCACAGATTTCTCTCCGCGATCCTA
>CAVBFV010000320.1:0-3394 GCA_963594575.1 Lachnospiraceae bacterium
CCAAGTTACAGTCTTGCTCTCGCCTTCCATCATGTCAGCACCGAGAGTGAAGGTAGCAGCCTTACCAGGGGTAAGAGCCACCTGCTCGCCGTTTCCAATCTTATACCAACCGCTCTTGGCATTGTTGCTGAGGGTTGCTGTTACGGAGATAGTCTTCTGGAAGTCACCACCATTAGGACTCAAAGTAACCTTGGCTGCTGTATTGACAGGAGCGTCAATCTTCTGAGCATTTGCACCGCCATCATACTTCAGGTAGATATCACCTGTGATACCAGAGATTTCACCAGACTGTGCACCGCTATTATTATTCAAGATGACATTGAAGTTATCTACGCCATCAAAAGCGTAAGTCCAGTACTTTTCGCCATTGATTTCTTCAGACTCTGTCATCTTTGTACCAGGCCAATCGCCTGTCAATTTCTTAACAGAAGAACCTTTTGACCAAGCATAGATATAAGGAGCATTTTCTGCCTGTACGTAAACCATGATAGTAGCGTTAGGGTCCACCTTCTTGAAGGTCAAGCTACCGCTCTTTACTTTACCGTCCTGGGCCTCTGCGCTCCACTCAATAGTCTTGGTGTCGCCAAAGTTCATACCTTCGCCAATGGTAAGGTTCTCACTCACACCAGGAGTCAAGTTCACCTTATCCTGACCTTGTATCTGATACCAACCAGACTTAGCGTCTTCAGAGAGAGTAACTGTCAGGTTAATAGTCTCAGTACGGAATGATCCACCAGCCTGTGAGAATGAAACGCTTGCTGGCTGAATAGGACCCTGCTCGTTCCAAATTGTACCAGCCTCTTCATTACCATCATAAGCCTGACCGTCCAGAGACTTAGCTGTAGTATCGTAGATGAAAGCACCATCCTCACCGATCTTGCCATCCTTCCAGTCCTTTACGAGAACACGGAGCTGACCCTGAGTAGAAGGAGCTTCTACTTCAATAGTAGAACCTGTATATGTCTTACCAGTTACCACGTCGGTATAAGTACCAGCTGGGCAATCTGTGAAGGTAGCACCACCATTGAGGGCTACGAGCGCATAGCAATCCTTAGTAGCACGCTTGAAAGCGATACCATTCTTACCTGTTGCCTTACAACCATCTGTTGTCCACTGACCCTTACGGAGAGCAGGAACAGCCTGACGAATCTTGTTCAGACGGATGAGGTGCTGAGCTACATCGTGATTCAAAGTAGCAGCTACGTTACCAGTAGCCTTATACTCACCGAAGTCTGTTGCTGTTACATCACCTGTGATATAACCACCGAAGTAAGCACGACCAGTGTTAGAAAGAGGACCGTTAGGACCTGGGTCGATTCTTACACCACGACGGAAACCTACCTCAGAACCATAGTAGATACATGGAATACCACGGAAGGTAAACAAGAGAGAGAGGTTCTCAGCCCACTGAGCATCTGTACCACCGAAACGGTTGAGATCGTTAGGGCCTGGACTGTAGTCATGGCTGTCTATATATACTACATTGTATGTAGCGTCATTATAGAGTTCGTCTTCCGCTGAAAGACGGAATGCATCCTTAGCAGTATTGTAGCTATAGTGCATTGGGAAGTCGATGACATTGAAACCACTTGCCTCAGAATAGTCTGGCTCATGCCATGCACCATTGATCATCTTGGCATTTTCACTCTTCTTGTCACCAAATTCCTCCTTCAAGCAGAGTGCCTGAGGACCTATAGGACCAGAACCCTCTGGCAATACCTGACTGTCCCAGAAGCTTTGGCTTCCATCCCACTGATTCATCAAAGACTCATCAGACTTCCATGTATAGAAGTAGCAAGAAAGATTAGCCTGACCTCTGTAGGTTGCCTCGTGACCACGGGTACAAACCTCACCATACATAAAGAAAGGAGCCTTGTTCAATCGCTTATTCTCGTACTGCTTACCGAGGGCAGCAAACTGAGGAATGAACTGATGGTTGAAAGTGAGTCGTGAGATGTGACCGGAGGTATCGATACGGAAACCATCCACACCCATCTTGATGAACTGACCATAGCAATCTACGAGATACTTAGCTACCTCGTCGTTCTCTGTATTCAGGTCCACACAGTCACCAGCAATCTGACCCCACCAACGAGTTGGATCATCCCAGCTGAACTGACCGTAATGGTGCCAGTAGTTGTGAATATCCTGGTTCTGACCATTCATATTCTTCATCATGGTAAGACGACGCTGGTATTGATCTTTTGGAAGGATGGTCAGGTAGTCACTACCCAAAGTTTCTGTAGGGGTCATACAAGCATCGATGTAAGCTTGGTTGCGAAGTTGTGTGTCACGATCGAACAGCTTGCAGAGCTTCTCCTCACCGAAGTTACCGGTGTGGTTGAGCACGATGTCAAGAATGATCTTGATACCCTTGGCGTGAGCCTTGTCAATGAGTTCCTGGAACATCACGTCACCACTCTTACCATCACTGCTCTGATAGCGGCAGTCAACATGCTGGAAATCCATAGCATGATAGCCGTGGTAGTCATAACCGGATGCGTTCTGTACGACAGGAGTAATCCAGATGGCAGTGAAACCAAGCGCCTTGATGTAGTCGAGCTTGTCGATAACACCCTGGAAGTCGCCTCGCCAGCAAGGGTCTTTTGTTTCAATCTGTGCTGCCTGATTGTCCCAGCAGAGCACATTGTTTTTAGGATCACCATCGTAGAAACGGGTGGTGATCATGAAATAGATACTTTCGTCTCGGAAGTCAGTACGATCGCTGGTAAACGCGTCCGTAGCCATCGCCTGCATTGAGACCAACATGAGCATAAGAACCGCCCATAATTTTGCGGCAAGTTTTTTCATAATGAAATTGTTAAGTTTAAAATTGAATAGTTGAATAATTATACCGCAAAAGTACAAATTTTTTTTATAAATCCTATAAAATAATTCTCTTTTATACAGTTTTTTCTGTGCAATCGATTTCGCAAAGCCAATGAAAAAGAGGCTGAATTTTGCAAAACGAATGTTTGCAAAAATCAGCCTCATTCAGAGGATATTATATATATAAACTACCAACCGCACGGGGGCTAACTTACACTACCCGCTTACAGAGCAGACGAAATGCTTGTTTAAGCCCCTAAGTAGCGGTAAGTTTATTTGATAACAAACTTCTTGCCATTGCAGATGTACATACCTGGAGCCAGAACGTATTCTGCATCAGAAACCTTGTTCACTTCAGCTACCTTCACACCGTTGATAGAATAGATCTTCAACTTAGCTGTCTTCTGGACTGTTGTAGCCTGATTGATACCTGTAACAACCTCGTTGGTCTTACCGTCACGGTTATAAACTGCACCGTTTACGAATTCGAAATTACCAGTCTGGTTGTTACCATTACCATTATTGTTGAAGATAATGTTAGCAGGAAGTTCTGTCTTATCACCAT
>CAVBFV010000321.1:0-3355 GCA_963594575.1 Lachnospiraceae bacterium
TCCTCGTAGGTGTCGATAGGCTCGAAACTAGGCTCGCAGGTCTCGCCATCCCAAATCAGCGTGTTATCGTTCTCGTCATAAATCACGTAACCCACCTTCTTCAGCTCCTTCTTCAAAGCCTCGATGCGGTCGGTCTCCTTGATCTTGAGACTGGCAAGGCCGGTGAACTTAAACTTTACGTCCAGGGCACAGCAGGCTACAACGATGGTCTGTGCTAGGTCTGGAGAACCGCTGAAATCGTAGTCGAAACGAGGCAAGAGACAACGCTGGACTTTCAACTTGACAGGAGAAAGAACATCACGGTTCTCAAATTCTGATTTCACGCCCAGCAGACTGAAGATGTATTTCACTACAGAATCGCCCTGCTTGGAACTGTCGAACAGACCTTCGAGTTTTACCTCAGAATCAGGGTTTCCGTTCAGCGCCATCATTTCATACCAGTAAGAAGAAGCGCTCCAGTCATTCTCGATGGTGTAGTCGGCTACGCAGCTGTAAGGTTGTGGCTTTACGGTGATGGTATCTACATCGGTCCATTCAGCACTGGCTCCGAAGTTCTGCATCGTCCACAGCGTGAGGTCGATGTAAGGACGGGATGCTATCTCGCCCGTCAGTTTCAGTTCCAGACCGTTTTTCAGGATAGGACCAATCATCAGCAGCGCCGAGATATACTGCGAACTGATGTTTCCCACCACTTCGAGATGTCCGCCTTCCAGTGGCTTACCTACGATGTGGAGTGGAGGATAGCCCTCTTTCTTTTCATATTGTATATCAGCTCCGAGGTAGCGCAGGGCATCTACCAGGATAGCAATAGGGCGGTTCTGCATGCGCTCGGTACCTGTGATGGTATGCTCGCCCGGTGTAGCAGAAAGATAGGCGGTCATAAAGCGCATGGCAGTACCGGCAGCCTTGATGTTGATGACATCAGGCATATCGCGCAGTGCCGCAATGATGACTTCAGTATCATCGCAATCGCTCAGGTTGTGGGGCTGCAACTTGCATCCCGCCATAGCATTGATTACCAATGCACGGTTGCTGATACTCTTGGAAGCTGGCAAGTTGATACTTGCATTGAGTTGGCCTGGAGCCTTGATTGTATATTTCATTTTCTTCTTGTTTCTGTTTCTTTTAATACTCTTCTGGTTTTTTCTATTTCTCAGCCTTCAGCATCCGGATGTCCTTGATGCTGACAGCCTTCTCCTTGGCATATCGGATTGGGAGGTCATCTTCTGTTTCCGGCATCTCATCCCAGGCACGGGTTCTCGGCCGAATCTTCTTCGGACCCGGTATCAGGGGCGAGTAATACAGAACCTGACGGATGCGGTTTGCCTGTTCTGGGGTGAATCGCATGCTGTAACAGAAGAAGTAGTCCATCAGATTGTCTGACTGCCATTCCTTATCCTTGCTGTTGGTGCGTTTGGCAAGCTCTCGCATGCTGAAAACTGTATCTGGATTGATCGCTTTTGCATTACTGACATATTCTGTCAGCCACTTGCCGTATGCTATTCGGTTGTAGCTCGGTGTATCATCGCAATAGTCTGAGTCGTCATCATCATCGGCAGCTTCTGATTTGCCTTTCACGGTCTTTTCTGAGAAACTGTGGAAGAGACCCAGATAATGTCCCAATTCGTGAGCCAGCGTAGCATTCGGATCGGTTATTTTGTATTCGATCTTTTCCTTGTGATTCTTGTGTATTGTATATCGGGTTCCTTCATTCTCCCTTCCCACATAGATTGAATTGAGCGAAACGCAATATGGAAATTTGCCCGGTTTGCTCAGCGGGTAGTTCTTGCCATTGCTCAAACCATCTATCTGTGGATAGCCGCCTACCTGATAAGGCAGATGACTGATGCCCAGCGTGGTGCTGTTTACATCGGTCTTCTTGAAGGCATATACCATCACATTGATGTAGTTGTTCTGGTCCCAGCAGTACTTTACATAATTTTTGTCCTTCATGAAGCTCTCGCAGTCGAACTCTGATTCTGAAACCTTGATATATTCCACACCCGGTGTGCTGAGTTTCTTTCCGCTCTCGTTCTTCTCTGCCAGTTCAAACTGGATATGCAGGTTCTCGCTCGGGATGGTATCCATCTGATAGTTGTAGACATCACCCTGATAAAGTTCATTCACATTGGAGAGAATCTCCTTGAGGCGGGTATATTCGATGTATTGTTTGCTGTTGCTGTAGAAGACATGAAAGATGACAGGCAGATGATAGACATAATCATCGCCTGTAATGATATCGCTGTCGCGGTCTTGCCCGTTGGATATGATAGGGTCGCCGATAGAGCCTTCAGTATCCTTGCATGATGCAAAGCTGATGACGGTGAGGGCGATCATGAAATAAAGAATTTTTCTCATGCGCGTACCTTATATTATATATTTTCGTGCAAAAATACAAAAATAAAAGAAGATAGGCGAGAAATATTCTGAAAAAGTTTCTCAAAATGCCAAAAAACTTGTGCTTTCTTCTTCTTGATATATATCAATTCAGTTACATTTTGTAAACTTGGTGCAGTGAAAATAGCGGTTTCTGAGGGTTGTCTTCGCGCAATATGCGAAATTTTAGGCCTTGAAATTGCAAATTGTAAGTTTGTGTGCGCTCAAAATCGAAAAGTATTACTTGACCAAAAAATAAGATAAAATAGCGTTAAGGAATTATGAACTTTTCGAAAATCGTTGTATCTTTGCACCAGAAAAAGAAACAAATACAATTACAATAACATCCTAAAAATAAACAATTATGAAACGAATGATATTATTCTCATTGATGGCTTTGATGACCATAGCAGCTTTCGGTCGTAAGCATGTAGAGAATGCAACAGTTGTAGCTGACACTATTTTCTATGCAGAAAATATGAGCAATGTAACCAGTGCAGAACAGGCTAGTTATTATAGACTGCTGATGACTACTGGTACAGGCATTAACAAGAAGGACGTTTTCCAGGACTTCTATATGAACGGTAATCTCCGTGCTGAAGGTGGTTATAGCTTTATCGACCTCGGCAACGATCGCAATACTATCTTTAATGGTGAGGTTACTACCTATTATAAGAATGGTAAGGAGAAGTGGCATGGTAAGTATGTCAATGGCAAGCGCGAAGGCTACTTCACACTCCAGCTCCGTGAAGGCGGTGTAGCTGTCGTTCAGTTCAAGAATGGCAAGTCTGTTCACGATTACTTCATGGTAACTTACAAGGACGGTACTTCTGAGAAGAGAAATCTCTCTGAGTTGAAACAGTTCTTGTAATCAAAATAAGCAACTATGTAGTTTTGTTACTTCATTGAATTAAAAGAAAATCTCTCTTATATAAATTAAAATTTTATGTTGATATGACCAATATGGGGATGGCTTCCG
>CAVBFV010000322.1:0-3350 GCA_963594575.1 Lachnospiraceae bacterium
GATGTTGGTGATAGGCATGTACTTGTGCAAGCCGCCCATGTAGTCCTTGAAGTTGCTGCCGATGATGACGATGATGGCACCAGAGCAGAGGAACAACAAAGCCTTGAACATAGCGTGGGTGAACAAGTGGAAGATACCTGCCATGTAACCCAAACCACCCTCATGGTTATCAACAGCGAAGCAAACGCCGAGGGCAACGAGCATGTAAGCGATCTGAGAGATGGTAGAGAATGCCAAACCACGCTTGATGTCACGCTGGCAGCAAGCTACGGCTGCTGCATAGAATGCGGTGAACGCTGCGATGTAAGCTACATAGTGCAAGGTGTTAGGAGCATACTCCACCCAGATTGGGAAGAGGCTGGCTACCTGATATACACCAGCAACGACCATGGTAGCAGCGTGGATCAATGCAGATACAGGAGTTGGACCCTCCATGGCATCTGGCAACCAGATGTGCAATGGGAACATCGCACTCTTACCGGCACCACCAATGAACATCAAGAACAACGCTGTAGGCATTACCCAAGCAGCACCTGCCAAAGAGCTCTGAAGCTCAGGCTGTGCATTCAAGTCATAGTTGAAGGTTCCTACGTAGAAGCTGTAGAACAAGATACCTATCAAGAAAAAGAGGTCAGCGAAACGAGTTACGATGAACGCCTTCTTGCTGGCATGTACTGCAGCATGCTTTGGATAGTAGAAACCGATGAGCAGGTATGAGCACACACCCACCAACTCCCAGAACAAGTACATCTGGAAGATGTTGGTAGCTACTACCAAGCCCAACATAGACATGGTGAAGAGGCTCAGGTAAGCGTAGAAACGCTGCATACCCTTCTCGTATTCCTCAACCTTGTAGTTCTCATCACGCTCTGCCATATAGCCGAAGCTGTAGATGTGAACCATGAAGCTGACGGTGGTAATCACGATGAGCATCAATACAGAGATTGGGCTCAGGCGGAAACCGATGTTGAAGGTGAGCAACTCAGTAAACTTCAACCATGTGAAATTAAATACGGTAACAGTTGGGTACATACCTGTAGAGGCATCACGACCCACTGCAAAGAAGTACTCGTATGCTGTATAAACAGACATGGCGAATACACAGCCCATCAATACGGTACCGATGAGTGCTGCTACCGGTCTTTTCATCTTCATACCCACAAGTCCCAGAACCAGGAAGCTCAGGAATGGCAGAAGAAGTATCAAAAATGCATAATTGTATTCCATTGTCTTTTAGAATTTCATGTTTTCAATACTGTTCACCTGGTCACTGTGATAGTTGCGGTAAACGTTGATAATAATAGCGAGTGCTACGGCTGTCTCGGCTGCTGCTACTCCGATAGAGAACAATGTGAAGAAGAAACCTTCCAACTGTCCTGGGAAGAGGATGCGGTTGAACACAGCGAAGTTCAGGTCGGCTGCATTCAATACAAGCTCGATGGAGATGAGCATGGCAACGAGGTTACGGCGTGTACAGAAGCCATAGACTCCGATGAAGAACAAGAGTGCTGAGAGCACGAAGAAATATTGTACTGGAATCATTTCTTATCCTCCTTTCTTGCGATTAAGATACCACCGATGATACATGCCAACAGGAATACAGAGATAAACTCGAATGGCAATACATAGCCATACTTGTCAGCACCTACCAGTGCAGAACCTACCTGGTCCATTGGCACCTCGGTGTCGGCTACGGTTGCAGCCATATCAATAAAGTGATTCTTCAACACGATGACTGCCAAGGTTACGAAACCAACGAGGCAGACGAGTGCGCGACCTACAACCTTGCTACCCTTGACATGCTCCAAAAGCCCCTGGAGAGTACGCTTTGATACCAACTGGATAGCGAAGACATAAAGCATGGTGATACCACCGGCATATACAGAAATCTGAGCTGCACCCAGATAAGTATAGTCGAGCAGGAAGAACATGCCTGCTACACCGAAGAGTACGAACAACAGGAAGGTTGCCGCACGCATGATGCGCTTGGTGAACACGCACATGATGGCTGAGCCAAGGATGACTACTGCCAAGATGACGAACATAAATAAATTTGCTGTTATCATTGTCTAAAGTCCTCCTTACTTAGTCTTGGTGTTAAACTTACCGATTTCCAATGGGGCACCACCATCAATGAGGTTTGGAAGGCTTCCGCCCTTATATACCTCCTTGTCAAGGTGCATCACCAACTTGTTGCGGTCGAAGACTGCATTCTCGAAATCGTTGACAAACTTGATTGCACCGAAGTTACATGCGTTCACACAGAGCTCGCAGAACATGCAGTCGCCCAAGTCGTACTGGTAATCTACCAGCTTGCGCTTCTTCTTGCCTGTCTCTGGGTCCTCCACCATCTCGGTCTGAATCTTGATGGTATCGTTAGGGCATGACTTCTCACACAATGTACAACCCACACACTTGTAAGCCTCGTTCTCATCACGAACGAAGACCAGGCGTCCACGGAAACGTGGAGATACGTGGAGTGTAGTCTTGCGGTTCTCAGGATACTGCTCTGTGCTCTTTGGTGTGAAGTACTCCTTCATGGTAGTCTTCATACCGATAGCGAGGGTCTTCAAACCCGCTGCAATACCGCCGAAATATGAATTGTTAGACATACTTTCTTATTATTATAATAATGTGTATTAAAGATTATCCGTGGAAACCGAATGCTACGCATACTGTCATCAAGATCAGGATGACCAGTGACAATGGCATCAGATACTTCCACTCCAACTTCAGAATCTGGTCGATACGCAGACGTGGGAAAGTCCAGCGTACCCACATCAGGAGCCATACCACGGCGAAGGTCTTACCGAAGAACCAGATGAAACCTGGGATGAGGTTCATCAGATTGTCGAAGCCCTCGATACCGATGTTCAATGGCGCCCAACCACCGAGGAATACGGTAGAAGCAATACCAGAAATCACGAAGAGGTTGAGGTACTCTGCCAGGTAGTAGAAACCGAAGCCCATACCTGAATACTCAGTGTGGTAACCAGCGGTCAACTCACTCTCAGCCTCAGCCAAGTCGAAAGGACCACGATTTGCCTCAGCATTACCTGCTACGAGGAATACGAGGAAAGCCAGGATAGCTGGCACATGACCCTTGATAATCAACCAGTTCCAAGCACCAGTCTGTGCCTCTACGATACCGCTTACCTGCATGGTTCCGGTAAGAACGACTGCAGAAATCAGACAGAGACCGAGAGACATCTCGTAAGAAATCATCTGTACGGCACCACGCATAGCAGATACCACAGAGTACTTGTTGTTAGATGCCCAACCTGCGAGGAACACACCCAGCACACCGATAGAACTTACGGCTGTGATGAGGAATACACCTACGTTGAAGT
>CAVBFV010000323.1:0-3337 GCA_963594575.1 Lachnospiraceae bacterium
CCCCGAAAAGGTATAATTTGTTAAATGATATTATAAATTATACCTTTTCGGGGGTATTTTCATTTTTTATTCGTATATTTGTCCCCGAAAGGGTATAATATAGTATTATTAGCTATAGGATTTTACCCGAAAGGGTATAAAATAAATAAAATATGAGCAATACATTATCATCATACGTCAAGGAAATGCGCAAGCAATTCGGATTGACGCAAGTAGATCTGGCAGCGAAATCGGGCGTAGGACTCAGATTCGTAAGAGAACTGGAACAGGGAAAGGAAACATTGCGACTCGACAAGGTAAACCAGGTTCTCCTGCTGTTTGGTCAGGAAATAGGCCCCGTTCCTATCAAAAATAAAAATAATATATCATGAAACAAGGAAAAATATATCTCTACGACCAATACGTAGGTCTGCTGACGGAAGACGAAACAGGCTTTACCTTCGCCTATGATTCAGATTATCTGGCATCGGATGGTGCGGAAGCCGTAAGTCTGACGCTTCCTTTATCTGATGAGCCCTACCACGATACCGTACTGTTCCCATTCTTCGATGGATTAATCCCCGAAGGATGGCTGCTGAACATCGCAGAAAGCAGTTGGAAAATCAACCAGCGCGACAGAATGTCGCTCCTCCTTGCCTGCTGCAAGGATTGCATCGGAGCAGTAAGCGTCATTCCTACAAACGAATCTCAAGCAGAAGAAACGAATGGTTCACCCCAAAAACAGAAAGGAGAATAAGATATGGAGAAATGTCTATATTGTTATAAACCGCTCAAGCCTGGTCAGGTAGATTACCATCCTGCCTGCGCACGCAAGCTCTTCGGCACCAAGGAAGCCCCTGTCCTACCCTACGTTAGAAAGGAAATAGGCGACCTGGCAAAACAGGTAGTGCGTGCCCAGACCACCCTCACCGGTGTGCAGGCGAAGCTCTCGCTCGATGTAAATCCGGGCGGAAAGAACGAACCATCCCGCTTCACCATCGTAGGTCTTTGGGGAAAATATATCCTCAAGCCACAAACCGACCGCTACCGCTGTCTACCGGAAATAGAAGACCTCACGATGCATCTCGCTGAAGCCGCCAAGATAGCTGTGGTTCCCCACGGACTGATTCGCTTTACCGATGGTGAACTCTGTTATATCACCCGGAGAATAGACCGACTGGATGATGGACAAAAGGTACCGATGGAAGATATGTGCCAGCTGTCAGAGCGCCTTACCGAATACAAATATAAAGGTTCCTACGAGCAGATAGCCAGACTCATCAAGAAGTATTCATCGTTCTCGCAGCTCGACCTCGTGAACTATTGGGAAGTGGTCATCTTCTCATGGATTACGGGCAACGCTGACATGCACCTCAAGAACTTCTCGCTCTACAACAACCGCAAATTGGGTTATTGCTTAACCCCAGCCTACGACCTCCTCTGCACGAAGATTGTGATGCCAGAAGATACCGAGGAGCTCGCCCTGACACTCAACGGAAGAAAGAGAAAGATTCAGAAATCTGATTTCGTCAAGGTTATGACCGCCTCGGGCCTCAGCGAGAAGGTAATCAACAACATCGCCAAAAAGTTCCGCCGATCCATCGTGAAATGGCTCGACCTGATAGAAGCCTCCTTCCTGCCAGACAGCATGAAGAAGGAATACAAGAAACTGATTCTCAGCAGAGTTATGGCATTAAGATAATGTTTCTGTATAAAATAAAAACAAACACCCCCGAAAAGGTATAATTAATCAATCTACGAGATTAACTATAACTTTTCGGGGGTATATTGTTTAAAGCAAATTTGCTTCTTCAATAGTATCCAACCCAAATTTACTTCTTCAATACCGGCTCGCAGGTGATATCCACACCGAGTTTCTTGAAGATCTTCTGGTCTACATCACTCAGCATCACGGTGCAATGAGCCTGGCAGCCGCGAAGCTTAGGCAACTGCTCCAATGCCTTCTTGCAGTTCTCATCATTCTCTGAAAGAACAGAAAGAGCTACCAAAACCTCATCCGTATGAAGACGAGGATTGTGACCACCGAGATAATTCACCTTGGTATGCTGGATAGGCTCAATCATCGACTGAGGAATCAGCTTCAAGTCATGGTCGATACCTGCCAACTGCTTGGTAACATTCAGGAGCAAGGCGGCACTACAGCCCAGCAACTCGCTGCTATGACCGCAGATGATGGTACCATCCTCCAACTCAATGGCAGAAGAGGTATGTCCGGTCTCCTTCTTATGATTCTTGGCAGCCACCGTCACCTTGCGGTAATCAGTAGTAATCTTAGCCTGATTGAAGAGCATCTGAATCTTATTGATCTCATCTTCATTGCAAGCACCAGCCGCCATCTTGTTGGTAGCCGCATAGTAACGGCGGACAATCTCATTCTTGGATGCCTCGCAGCAAGCCTCATCATCAGAGATACAGAAACCTACCATGTTTACACCCATATCCGTAGGCGACTTGTATGGATTGCTACCATAGATACCCTCGAACAGCGCATTGAGCACAGGATAAATCTCTACATCACGGTTATAGTTGATGGCAATCTTGTTGTAAGCCTCCAGATGGAACGGGTCAATCATATTCACATCGTTCAGATCGGCAGTAGCAGCCTCGTATGCGATGTTCACAGGATGCTTCAATGGGAGATTCCACACAGGGAATGTCTCAAACTTGGCATAACCGGCACGCACGCCACGCTTGTTCTCATTATAAAGCTGACTCAGGCAAACCGCCATCTTACCGCTGCCAGGACCCGGCGCAGTAACAATAACCAGCGGACGCTCTGTTTCAACATAATCGTTCTGACCGAAGCCCTCGTCAGAGGCAATCAGACTCACGTTGTGAGGATAGCCCTCGATGAGATAATGGCAGTAAGTTTTGATGCCCTCGCGCTCCAGACGCTGTTTGAAGGCGATGGCGGCAGGCTGGCCATTATAATGAGTGATGACAACAGAACCCACCATGAAACCACGGTTTTGGAACTCACCACGAAGGCGCAACACGTCCTCATCGTATGTAATGCCCAAGTCGGCACGCTTCTTGTTCTTCTCTATATCGGCTGCACTAATCACGATAACAATCTCGATGCTATCGCTGATTTTCTGGAACATGCGCAGTTTGCTGTCAGGCTGGAAACCCGGCAAAACTCTACTGGCATGATGATCGTCAAAAAGTTTACCGCCCAATTCGAGGTAAAGCTTTCCGTCAAACTGTGAGATTCTCTCCTTGATGTGTTCTGACTGAATCTTCAGATACTTCTCATTATCGAAACCTATCTTCATACTACTTTAAATAAAACTATATCGCTATTATTTTGCAAATTTGACTGCAAAAGTACAAAAAA
>CAVBFV010000324.1:0-3333 GCA_963594575.1 Lachnospiraceae bacterium
GGAGTCAACTCTATAGGTTGATGCAAGCGTCTTCGTGAGTTGAAAGACATTACTCCTCGGGTTCCAGGAGAAACCTTTTCAGCAGTTGCCACTAGGCTCAGCAGGTCTGCCGAGCCTAGTCGGCAGGTCTGCTGACTGCAGTCAGCAGATTTGCTGAGCCTAGTTGTAACACTTTATTCTAGCCGATATTTCTCTCATATCATCCGGAAGAAAAGAGATTGCCTTCTCTTTCATATCTTGCGGAATACCGAAGCGGGCTTCGGCTATGGAGCCAACGATGGCTCCGATGGTATCGCTATCGCCGCCATGAGATATGGCTAGGCGGATGGCATCTTCGAAGGATGAGGCTTGCGAGAGGAGATAGAAAGATAATGGTACGGCATCCATGCAGGTTTCATCGAATTTGCCTTTCGGATAATCTCGGGTATCGAAATCCTCGTAATAGCTGCGGGCGATATCCTTGAAGGCTTTCATTGCCTTATCATCAGATTCTTTAGAATTCTTATCTTTACACTCCTTAGATTCTTCTGAGAATCTGCTCTTGCGGAAATGCCAGATGGCATGAGCCACGGCTTTGGCTCCCTTGATTCCTTCGGGATGGTTATGAGTAGGAAGAGCCGTCTTCTCTGCCTCTTCCAAAACCTGCGACAGGTCATCGAATAGCCAAGCCACCGGCGATACTCGCATTGCCGAACCATTGCCAAAACTATTGTATGGCTGCGGATCAAGAGAACGAATCCACCCTGCGAATCTACCGCCATACGCTCCTTTCGGGGAAGGATAGCGGCGGCACCAATCCAGCAGGCTTTCCTGATAGCTTCGCCCGTTCAGTATCGCATCGGCTACCGCTACCGTACAGATGGTATCATCGGTGAAGTCGCATCCTTCGCCGAACATCTCGAAATCATAATCAAACGTATTGTTGAACTCATATTTTGAGCCAGCAATATCTCCTATCATTGCTCCTAACATAATCACTTCTTCTTCTTCTTTTGCGTTTTGTTATAATATTCTTTGCCTAACTGCCATAAGTATTTATCAATTTCTTTCAGAGTGAACTTTGATAATTTATAATATGCCATAAATTGCTTGATAACAGATATGAACTTAGGATAATCCTTTAAATCTTTGTTTTTAAAATCACAGAAATAATCTCTATTTTTGAAAAAAATCAAAACCTTTTCTACATAATTATCATATATGGCATATTTTGATGGTTGATGATGACTGCAGTATTTTGTAGCAAACGAATAGAATGTTCGTTCAACTTGATCCCTTCCGACTTTGACATGTGCGATTTCTTCAACCAAGGACAAATCGCCTTTAGCTAATCTGTAGTCTAAATCCTTGATGAAAAGGATGTGCAGTGCTACTGAATAAATGTCGTAAATGTTGGTACTGTAGAAATCATTCAATGTTGAGCACTTGAGTAAAATTTCATACTGATCAATATTCTTATTGCATAAAACTAAAAAAAGTTTATCTAAAGCTCTTTCTTGTTCGACATAGTTAGCTAAACGATCCCATCTGTAGAGATATTTCTCAACTTCATTTACTGATGGTTTATATTCGTTTGGGATATTATGGGATTGCTTGTTGTTTTCCAATTCTGCCTTATATAATTTGATATCTTTGAAATCATCATGATAAAGAATCTCGTATTCGTTGGAATCGTCTTGGGCGATGATAAGTTTGCTATCAAACTCAGGGACAATGCCGTTGTTCTTTTTGATGGCAAAATCTAGCCAATCTTCAAAAGTACAGTCGAGGTCTTCTGTGGGACCACCATTCCAAGTGAGGTGTTCCATAGCGTACCAAGCCTCTTCTTGTCCTAGCAATTTGCTAATTTCATATACATCGTCTCGTAGCCAGAAATATCGACCTCTATGCATAACAATTTGACAATAATGGTCAAAGGATTCTATTACCCAGAATCCTTTTCGTAGAGAAAATTCCCAATCCCATTCAGGGAGGATAAAACTCATTTCTTCTTTATTCAATCCCCACTCTTCTTCATCTGCTTTTATATCTAGTGTTTTTTTAAACATCTTAACAGTCTGTAAGATGAATTTCCAAGCAGCGTTGCGATCTTCTGTATTGCGAAAATCAGTTCTTATAATATGTGAAATATCGACTCCCATAGTTGTTTTGTTTATTGTGGATATTTTACCCGTATAGTTACGGGCTTACTTACTCTATCACCTCCCAGAAACTCTCTGGCAAGCTGATGTTCTTCATCTTCTTTGCGCTCTTGAACAATGGGGCGATGTCTTCGGCTTCGAAGCCGGCGATACCGCAACCTATTGGGGTTACCAGGAAATGAAGATCGGAATGCTGATGGGCAAAGATAATGAATTCCTCCACGTATGGACGGATGGTTTCTACGCCGCCCTGCATTGTAGGGATGGCGTAACTCTGGCCTTGCAAGCCTACACCCTTGCCCATGACGGCACCGAAATGCAGGCGGGCTATACGGGCTGCTCCACCACCATGCATGCCAGCCAGATTGCTGCCAAACACAAAAATTTCGTTCTCCTTCAATGAATCAATCCAGCGAGGAGTGATTCTTCCCTTCTTCATATCTTCCATATTGCTATTATTTAATGTGTTATTTTCTTCAGTCGCTTCCTCATAGCATATTCTCGAAGCCATCATGCTCGGCATCGACATCTTTGGAGCACTTGAAACAGATGTGTCTTCCTCCGCGAACGACAGATAGCTTCCGTATTCAGATGCATCGAAGTATCTCTTGAAATAAGGAATCACCACATCGTGCATCATCTTTTGGCAACGCTGGGTGACGGCTGAATGGGATATGCCCAACTGGGCGGCTACGTCCTTGCCCCTGAATCCCTCTATATAGAGCATCTTCAGGATGATGCTGTTCTTGCTGTCTCTGCCATAATAGAAATTGCCGATATCTTCTATCGTCTGGTAAAGATCGTGCTCAAACTGGTTGTCGGTCACGTCAAACTGCATCTTGCGGCTTTCCTGCCGTGCTTCGAAACTCTCGAAGCGATGCTCCTTCACCACCTCCTTCAGTTTATCCAGCAGCAGGAAGCGGAAGCCATTCACCATCCATGTTTTGAGCGACATGCTTGGCTTTCTATCTTCCAAAGGCTTGAAGTCGTGTTCGCAGAGATAGAGATAGTATTCGTGAGCCAGCGAGAAGAAATCCATGCCTGGCTTGTGCTGCAGGTCATATCGCTTGTCGTAGATGCAATAAGCCACCCGGCAGTATCCGTAGTAATACTCCCTTACTATTCTGGCATCGGCATCCTTGAAGCCCTGCAGAATCTCATCATCCGATAAACTTTCTAAATTCTTTTCTTT
>CAVBFV010000325.1:0-3323 GCA_963594575.1 Lachnospiraceae bacterium
GCAAAGATAATGCAAATGAGCGCAATGAAAGCTTGCTTTCAAATTGCCGAGTGCAGCTTATCTTCTGCAAAGATACGGAAAAATATCTAACATGGTGCATCTTTTTCGGGATTATTTTTATCAGTAGCATTAAAAATATTAAAATAAGCCCTGTTTTGCAATATCTTTTGTATCTTTGCAATTACAAATTATTAATAGATTATGAAAAAAGGAGATAAAGTTAGATTCTTGAGTGAAGTGGGTGGCGGAAAGGTTGCCGGCTTCCAAGGTAAAAATATAGTGCTCGTTGAGGATGAGGATGGCTTTGAGATTCCGATGCCTATCAATGAGGTGGTTGTGGTGGAGCAGGATGAATACTCCATGGGCAAGATGATTTCGGCTAAGATGGATGCGCAGCAGAGGGCTGAGGAGCATGCCAATACCGAACTGCATCAGGACAGCCGGAGTATCAAGGCTATCTTGAATGATCACGATGACGTGGATATGGATGTAGAGGAATATGATGCTGCCGACCGTGAGATAACCTTTGTGAAACCGGTTCAGGAACGTACGGGTGGCAACAAACTCAGTGCTTATCTCGCCTTTGTTCCTATCAATATAAAGGATGTGACCAACACCCGTTTCGAGACCTACATGGTGAATGACAGCAACTACTATCTACACTATACCTATCTCGTGGCTGAGGGAAATGCATGGACTCTGAAAGCTGAGGGAGAAATAGAACCTAACACCAAACTCTTCATCGAGGAATTCGGTCGTGAGGCTCTGAACGAGATGGAACACGTCGCCATCCAGATGATAGCCTACAAGAAGGACAAGCCATTCCTCCTAAAGCCGGCAACAGATGTTCAGTTCCGCCTCGATCCTGTAAAATTCTACAAGCTTCATCTTTTCGAGGAGAATGATTTCTTCGAGACTCCAGCCTATCTCTTTACGATTGTCGAGAACGATGAGATAGCCCGTCCGCTGGTTATCGATTCCAAGCGTCTGAAAGAGCAGATGTATAAGGATGAGAAGGTTGTCGCCAACACCAGCAAGAAGAAGAGCAAGAAGGATGATGGTACCCTTGTGATAGATCTTCATGCAGATGAAGTGCTTGAAACAACTGCTGGAATGAATTCTGCAGATATCCTTCATTATCAGATGGATATCTTCAAGAAGACCATGGAGGAATATAAGAAAAAGAAGGGACAGAAAATTATCTTTATTCATGGAAAGGGCGAAGGTGTGTTGCGCCAGACCCTCATTCATGAGTTGAACTATCGCTATAAGAGTTGCACCTACCAGGATGCTTCTTTCCAGGAGTATGGCTATGGTGCTACACAGGTTACTATTAAGTGAGGAATGAAGAACGAAGAGTGAAGAATTCTTTTGTCTTCAGGGCGCTAGCCTAACTCAACATTCAACATTTAACATTCAACATTCAAAAAAATGAAGTACGGATTTATTAAGGTAGCAAGTGCCATCCCTGCCGTAAAGGTGGGTGATGTCATTTTCAATACCCAGCAGATAGAGGAACAGATAGCGCTGGCAGAGGGAAAGGGTGTGGAGATTATTACATTCCCGGAACTCTCTATTACGGGCTATTCCTGTCAGGATCTCTTCCGCCAGCAGATGCTTCTCGAATCATCTGAGCAGGCGGTAATGATGTTGCTCGATTTCACACGCAAACTCGATATCATCTCTATCGTAGGTGCGCCGGTGATAGCGGGCGACTTGTTGCTCAATTGCGGTATCGTTATCCAGCATGGACAGATTCTCGGTATTGTACCGAAGACATATCTTCCAAACTACAGCGAGTTTTATGAGAAACGTTGGTTTGCCTCGGCTCAGGACTTGAGAGATTGCGAAGTCCGTTATGCCGGACATAAGGTAAAACTGACGCCTGATGTTCAGATTTTTCAAACTTTCGATGGGGTACAGTTTGGTGTGGAAATCTGCGAAGATGTATGGGCTCCGGCTCCTCCTAGCAATAAGCTTGCACTGGCTGGAGCAGACCTGATCTTCAACCTTTCTGCAAGCGACGAACTCATCGGAAAACATAACTATCTGAAGAGTCTGCTCAGCCAGCAGAGTGCCCGTACCATGACCGGATATATCTACAGTTCCTGCGGTTTCGGTGAGAGTACGCAGGACGTTGTTTATGGTGGAAATGCCCTGATTTATGAGAATGGAGTTTTACTTTCACAGAGTGAACGTTTCTCTATTGAACCGCAGATGGTTATCTCGCAGATAGATGTAGAAAAACTCCGCTCTGAGCGTCGTACGAATTCTACTTATGTTAATGCCCAGCGCAATATTAAGTATTCTGTTCTCGGCGGTCAGTTCAATATCCGTAATATCGAAGCCGAACCTACCGAAAATGAACGCGATTTTGTGTTGGAGCGTGAGGTGAATCCGCATCCGTTTATTCCTACCAGCAACGATATGAATGCCTCTTGCGAGGAAATTTTCAATATCCAGCTCATGGGACTAGCCAAGCGTATCGTTCATACCCATGCCAAGACCGTAGTAATCGGTATTAGCGGCGGTTTGGATTCTACGCTGGCCTTACTCGTTTGTGTAAAAGCTTTTGATAAACTCAAAATGAACCGAAAGGGTATTGTAGGTGTCACTATGCCGGGATTCGGAACCACAGACAGAACCTACAATAATGCTATCTCGCTGATGCTGAGTCTTGGTATTACCATTAAGGAAATCAGCATCGCCAAGGCTGTAACCCAGCACTTTGAGGACATCGGTCAGGATGCCAGTGTGCATGATGTGACTTACGAGAATTCCCAGGCTCGTGAACGTACCCAGATCCTGATGGATTTAGCCAATAAGATGGGTGGTATGGTTATCGGTACCGGCGACCTTTCAGAGTTGGCATTAGGATGGGCTACCTATAATGGTGACCACATGAGTATGTATGGCGTGAATGCCAGCATTCCTAAGACCCTGATCCGTCATCTCGTAAATCATGTAGCAGAGAGTGGGGTAGACGAACAGAGCCGCATCACTCTTCGTGATATCATCGATACGCCTATCAGTCCAGAGTTGATTCCGGCAGATGAGAATGGAAATATCAAGCAGAAGACGGAAGATTTGGTGGGACCATACGAACTGCATGATTTCTTCCTCTACTATTTCCTGCGTTTCGGTTTCCGTCCTTCCAAGATTTACATGTTGGCAAAGAAGGCATTTATTGATTCCGAACTGGAGCGTGTAAAGATCAGTGATAATGATCCTGACAGCTATGATGAGGAAACCATTAAGAAGTGGCTGAAGACCTTCGTGCGCCGTTTCTTCAATCAGCAGTTCAAGCGCAGCTGTCTGCCAGA
>CAVBFV010000326.1:0-3321 GCA_963594575.1 Lachnospiraceae bacterium
GTCATGGTCGCGCTCCTCGATGTATTTCTCGATGACGCTGTTCACGTCGAGTTTCTCCTCGGCTACATCCTTGTAGAAGTCTGAATTCTCCTTATATCCCATTTTCTTGATGATGCGCGCCATGATGCTCTCATCAATATCCAGTTTTCTGTTCTTGAATCGGCGCTCCAGAAGTTCCTTGGCATAGAGGCCGTCCTTCTTCTGGGTTTCCTTCAGCGCTAGACGAATCTTGGCTTTAGCCTTGGATGTCTGCACGATGTTGAGCCATTCTCGGCGTGGCTTCTGGTTGCTCTGTGTGAGGATTTCTACCTGATCTCCCGAATGGAGTTCCTGTCGGAAGGTGACGGCTCTTCCGTTAATCTTTCCGCCCACACAGGTATTGCCGATGCGGGAGTGGATATAGTAGGCAAAGTCGAGTACCGTGGCTCCCTTCTGGAAGTTCAGCAGGTCGCCCTTTGGAGTGAACACGTATACTTCGTCTTCCTTCAGGTCGGTGGTAAACTGGTCCATCAGCTGCAGATCATCGTTGCTTTCCAGGGCAGCACGGATATTGGCAAGCCATTCGTCGATACCGCCTTCTCCCTGCTTGATGCCCTTGTAGCGCCAGTGGGCAGCGAGTCCGTGCTCTGCAATATCGTCCATGCGCTCGGTTCTGATCTGTACCTCTACCCATTTGTTTTCAGGACCCAATACAGTGGTATGCAGACTTTCATAACCGTTGCTCTTAGGCACGCTGAGCCAGTCGCGCATACGCTTTGGGTTTGGCTGATACATGTCGGTGATGAGGGCAAAGGTCTGCCAGCACTGCATATACTCTTTCTCTCTTGGCGCATCGAGGATAATACGGATGGCAAAGAGATCGTATACACCCTCGAAGGCGCACTTCTGCTTTTTCATCTTCTGCCAGATGGAGTGGATACTCTTGGTGCGGCCCTTCATGTGATATTTCAGACCGGCAGCATCGAGCTTTTCCTGAATTGGCTGGATGAAGCGGGCGATATAGGCATCGCGCGAAGCCTTGGTGGCGTTCAGCTTGTCCTTTATCATATAGTAGGCGTCGTGCTCGAGATACTTCAGACTGAGGTCTTCCAGTTCGCTCTTCAGCTTGTAGAGTCCCAGTTTGTGGGCGAGTGGGGCATAGAGGTAGCTTGCCTCTTCGCTTACTTCATGCTTTGCCTCTTCCTGTTTGGTATCGCGTATCTGTCTCATCACATTCACGCGGTCGGCAATCATGATGAGTATGACGCGCATATCTTCAGAGAAGGAGATAAGAAGGTTTCTGAAGTTCTCGCTCTCGATGATAGGGTTGCGCTTATATAAATCGTGGATGCGGAGCAGACCACTGATGATGTGGGCCACGCTATCTCCGTATTTCTTCTGTATCTCTTCGATGGTCTGATAGCCGTCGATGACGCTGGTCTGCATCAGGATGGCGATGATGCCATCTCGTTTCAAACCGATTTCGTTTACTGCGATTTCTGCGGTTTGCAGGGCAGCGAGTATTGGATTCATTCCGAATACATTGCGCTTAATCTGATGGTTGATGAAGGCATGCTGTATGTCTTCACGCAGATGCTGCTCGTCGCCTGGCTTGAATGTGTCGCCCACGGCAGTTCTCAGGTGCTCCAGGATTTGGAGTGTCTGTTCCTTTTCTTCGGATGTGAATTTAAAAGGTGTTTCGTTCATTGTCGTTCCCTCCTGCTGATTATATATTATTGAGTTGTTATAACTCGTCTATCCACTTCTGACCAGACTTAGTGTTAAGCCAGATGGCGAAGCTGGCACCTATCAAGGCTCCTAGCCCCATAAATATAGTATATAGTTCCATATTGTTTCTTATTTATCGTTATACTTCATAACTCTGTTTGCACTATACGCAAATACAAAAGCTGCTATTGCTCCAAGTACAAGGCAGAGTATATTATTTACCCCCATCTCGTCACCGGTAATCATTGGAGATAATCCGCCTATACCGGTTCCGCTGATGAACAAGTTAGATACCCCATAGAGGTAATGTGATAGCCCCGACCTTCGGTCGTGCTCCTTTGATAATTTACTAACCATGTCGCAATATTCCATTTTAAATTTGACAAACAATGGCGTTTCAGCGTTAAAAAACGCGTACTTCGTTAAATTTTCAATGCAAAGGTACAAAAAAAAGCGGAAATATTTCTGATTATCAGAAAAAACTAGTATCTTTGTAGCACATATAGTGTAAATTTAACATAAATATGGTATTATGAATCAGCAAGATCTAAACCAAATCGCTGCTCGCGGTATCTCCGAGCAGCAGATTGAACATCAGTTGGAACAAATCAAGAATGGTTTCCCTTTCCTCAAACTTGAGGGCGCGGCTGCCATCGGTAAGGGTATCATGGCTCCTACAGCTCAGGAAGTAAAGAACTACGAGAAGGCGTGGAACGACTACAAGGCTGAGGGTCACAAGATTGTGAAGTTCGTACCTGCTTCAGGTGCGGCAAGCCGCATGTTCAAGAACATGTTTGCATTCCTCGATGCTCCATACGATGTTCCTACTACTGACTTCGAAAAACAATTCTTCGAGAATATCAAGAAGTTTGCTTTCCGCAAGGCACTCTGCGATAAGTGCCATGTAAACAACGAGAAGGGTATCATGTGCCTTATCAAGAAGGGCGATTACAAGGCTATTGTGGCTAATCTCCTCAAGCCAGAGGGATTGAACTACGGACAGTTGCCTAAGGGATTGCTCCAGTTCCACGAGTATGAGGACGAGGTTCGTACTCCAATGGAGGAGCACCTTGTTGAGGCTGCGCTCTATGCAAGCAGCAACGGCGAGGCAAACGTTCATTTCACCGTTTCTCACGACCACCAGGAACTCTTCAAGCAGATGGTAGCCGAGAAGGCAGATAAGTATGCACAGCGCTACGGCATCAAGTACAATATCTCTTTCTCTGAGCAGAAGCCTAGCACCGATACCATCGCTGCCAATCCAGACAATACTCCATTCCGCAACGAGGATGGCTCATTGCTGTTCCGTCCGGGCGGTCATGGCGCACTCATCGAGAACCTCAACGAGATTGATGCTGATGTGGTATTCATCAAGAATATAGACAATGTGGTTCCTGATCGCCTGAAGGCTGAGACTGTTACCTGGAAGCAGGTGATTGCAGGTGTATTGGTTACTCTGCAGAAGCAGGCTTTCGATTATCTGAAGGTTTTGGATTCTGGTCAGTACAACCATGAGAAACTGGAGGAGATTATCCGCTTCGTTCAGCGCGACCTCTGCTGCCGCAAGGCTGATATCAAGGAGCTGGAGGATGCCGAACTGGTTATCTATCTGCG
>CAVBFV010000327.1:0-3314 GCA_963594575.1 Lachnospiraceae bacterium
TCTTTTCAGACTTACAAAGCTATATGCTTAATCCCCCAGGTTTATCGGGTGAGCCGAAAGAGCAACCAGCAAGAAAAGGACATAAAAAAAAAGACTATGCCTATGTTACATCATTTCTTTAGTAACTATGGCATAGTCTTTTATTATCCTAACGATCTTTTTTATATGTAACACTAATTTAATTCACCTGTTACAGCCTTTTTATAATACATTGTAACTAGCTGTACCAGACAGAATTATATTCTCTACGTTCATCGTCCTCATTATAGAGGTTCTCATATTCAAGGTTCATAGCCTCGAATGATTCCAGTGTCTGTTTCATAATAACTCCTCCTCTATTTATTAAGTTCAACTTTTAATATGGCAAAATTACTAAAAAAAACAGATTTCTGATGTCAATATTTCAGAAAACTTTTGTATTTTTGCACCATCTCTGCACATCAGGGGCAAAAAGTGCAAAAAAACAGCTCTGTTCTAGAGCCATGCAAGATAAAAAACAAGAAACAAGATGAAGATATTACATACTTTACGACTCGACAGAATGAAGTGGCGCCACTGGGTACTGCTGCTGTTGCTCATCCTCGTCACCCTTACCAAGATGATTCCTCTCTGGGGAGTTATCTACACCTACCGTGTTTATCCCGTTATCGGCACCCTTCTCTCGCCCATCTCGGGCATCTTTCCCTTTGCCGTGGGCGATATTTTCATAGCTCTCAGCATCGCCTGGGTCGTCCTCTATCCTATCTACGAGATGGGATTACGGAAGAAACTCGCCCGTCGGTTTATCTTTCTTGCTGCCAAGAGCGGCGGCTATGCGAAGAAAAAGGCGGTTTTCGGGAGGGTAATTGAATATCTGCTGTGGGTATATGTATGGTTTTATGCAGCTTGGGGACTGAACTATTCGCAGCCTGTTATCTATTATAGAGTAGGCATGCAGCCTGCTGAGGTTTCGGAAGAGAAGTTCCGGAAATTTGCCTACCAGTATGCCGACAGCCTCAACCTTTTGAGTGAAGAACGGAGAGGGAAGAGGGAAGAATTCAATTGTATTGTGGATGATAAACTGAAGAATCGGGTGCGGGATGCGGTTCTGAAGGAATATAACAAAATAGGCTATCGGGAGGGCATCAATCCGCCTTTCAACCAGCATCCACATGCCAAGACGATGGTGTTTTCGCCCATCAGTTCGATGTCGGGTGTAACCGGCAGTATGGGACCATTCTTCTGCGAATTTACGCTGAACGGCGATATCCTGGCTCATGATTATCCGGCTACCTATGCCCATGAATTTGCCCATTTCCTGGGCATTGCCAACGAAGGAGAGGCTAATTTCTACAGTTATCTCGTTTGTACGGCATCGGCAGATAAGCTGGTGAGATTCAGCGGATATTACCACATTCTGCCCCATGTATTATATAATGTATTCGATATTCTCGGCGAAAAGGAGGGTGAGAAATATCTGAAATATATCCGTCCTGAGATGATCAGGCTGTTGAAAAGCGACCGCCAGTACTGGCAGGGCAAAAGATGCAAGGCACTGGATGCTGCCCAGGATTTCTTCTTCGAACTCTATCTGAGAGGCAACCATGTAGAAGGCGGCAGAAAGAGCTATGCCGGCGTCATCGGTCTGATTCTGGCTTGGGAGAACAAGCAGGAAAAATCTCTTATGAAAAGATGATAGAAATAATTACATGAGAAAGAAAAGACGATTGGCGCGCGCTCATGCACCAATCGTCGTTCGCATATATTTGAATATAGAAAGTAATCTTTTTTCCTTGTATAAGAGGACTAATATATTATTACGCTAAACATTTCTGCCGTTTTTTACTTCTGCTGTGCAGGTCCATGCATTCTTCTCGGACCTGGTCTTCCATCCTTACCCATTCCCTTGCGCGGACCTTTCTGGGCAAAGCGCTTCATCATCTGTCGCTCCAGTTCGTAAACCCGCTGAATCTGCTGCTGAGTCAGGAACTGAGAATACTTCTTGTAGTATTTCTGACGGATGTTGAGAATCTTCTCACTCATCTCAAAACGCTGCTTGATTTCCTGTTCGGTCTGAGCATCCGTTTTCATTTCGCCCTTCTTGTGATGAGGGCGAGGACCTAAAGCCCATACCTCTTTCTGACAATCAGTATAGGTCTCGATAAACTTAGCGTTGGTCTTTTCATCAAGCCCCAAATTACGAGAGATGTACTGAGCCTGCTTTTCTGCCAACTGTTCACGACTGAGGCGCTGCTTCTGGTTAGGCGCCTGTGCACATACACTTGTAGTAACCGTCATCATGGCGATGACCATCATTAAAATACCCAAAATTCGTTTCATAACTCTATCATTTTAAATTATTATTGAATCCGTTTAATTGTTGAGGAACACATCCTCCTGATATACAGAGAGAAGATAAGCCTGATCGGCAGAAGACAGCTGTGCGAAAGCCTGATCTACCTCCTGTATTCCGTTATTCACCTGTGAAGGTTGAGAAGAAGAGGCTGAGAAATCGATGTTGAGTACCAGGAGTACTGCCACCGATGCAGCCACAGCTATTGCAGTCGTCCAGATCACCTTCATCAGAGGTCGTTTCTTCGGCTGTATCCTGACAGATTTCGGTTTGTCATCCTTCACCTGTTCCAGGATATTGGCTTCCATCTCCTTGAAGAATCCTTCTGGCGTTGAGTAAGGCATCCGCTTACCCACCTGGTCGAAGTTGAACTTCCCGGTTTTATTGAAATCAAAATTTGTATCCATATTCTTTTCCATTTTGAATAACCATTAAAAACTCACAGAACTCTCACTTAATCGTTCGAATTCATGTACTTGATAATTTTCTCCTTGGCAACATGATAGCTTGCCTTGATACTGGTTGACGTGGAATCAGCAACCTTCGCTATTTCATCGAACCCGAGTTCGTCGTAATATCTCATATTGAATGCCAGTTGCTGCTTGGGCGGAAGCGAGAGAATCGCCTTCTGCAGTTTCACCGCCACCTTATCATCGAAGTCGATATAATCATCACCTTGAATCAGGTTGACACCTGTGGTTTCCGATTCTATGGAAACAACTTCCTGTCTCCGTTTGCTGATAATCCTAAGAGCCTCATTCGTGGCTATGCGATAAATCCAGCTTCTCAGAGAGCAATCGCCCCGATAGTTGCCGAACGAGCGATAGATTCTCACGAAGGTTTCCTGCGAGGCATCCTGTGCATCATCGTGCGAAACCACCAGTCGGCGAATATGCCAATATACGCTTTCCTGATATTTCGCCATCAGCATCCGAAATCCGTTCTGTGGATTTTCCTTCAGCGCTTCCATAATGCCATTGTC
>CAVBFV010000328.1:0-3278 GCA_963594575.1 Lachnospiraceae bacterium
TCCTCTGCGAGGGTGCTCAGGGTACTATGCTCGATGTTGACTTCGGTTCTTATCCATTCGTTACTTCTTCTAATACCATCTGTGCAGGTGCTTGCACCGGTTTAGGTGTCGGTCCTAACCGCATCGGCAATGTTTATGGTATCATGAAGGCTTACTGTACACGTGTTGGTGCAGGTCCATTCCCTACAGAGCTCTTCGATGAGACAGGTGCTAAGATTCGTGACCTCGGTCATGAGTATGGTGCTGTTACCGGTCGTGAGCGTCGTTGTGGCTGGTGCGACCTCGTACAGCTCAAGTATTCTGTCATGGTGGACGGTGTTACTGAACTTATCATGATGAAGAGTGACGTGCTCGATGGCTTCGATACCATTAAGGCTTGCGTGGCATATAAGTTGAAGGATGGTTCTGTTACAACAGATTTCCCATACGAAATCGATGATGTTGAACCAGTTTACAAGGAGTTTAAGGGCTGGAAGACAGATATGACAAAGTTCACATCTGAAGATCAGTTCCCACAGGAGTTCAAGGATTATATTGCTTTCGTAGAAGAGTTCCTTGAGACTAAGATCGGTATCATTTCTATCGGTCCAGACCGTGCTCAGACTATTGTACGCAAATAAATCATATAGTGTTTAATGTTTAGTGTTTAATGTTTACTTTGAGGGGTTTACATGGCGCTAGACATTAAACATTTAACATTCATATTAAACATTAATAAATGGCTCAGAAACCAAGTATACCAAAGGGCACGAGAGATTTTGGTCCTGTTGAGATGGCGAAACGCAACTACATCTTCAACACCATCAAGGAAGTGTATGCTCTTTATGGATTCCAGCAGATTGAGACCCCTGCCATGGAAACCCTTCAGACTTTGATGGGCAAGTATGGTGAAGAGGGTGATAAACTGCTTTTTAAGATATTGAATTCAGGCGACTATATGAATAAGGTGAGCGATGAGGATATTCATTCTCTCGGTTCACTCAAATTAGCAGCGAAACTTTGTGAGAAGGGTCTTCGTTATGACTTGACCGTTCCTTTCGCACGTTACGTAGTGCAGCACCGCGAGGAGTTGCAGATGCCTTTCAAACGTTACCAGATTCAGCCAGTATGGCGTGCAGACCGCCCTCAGAAGGGACGTTACCGTGAGTTCTATCAGTGTGATGCTGATGTGGTTGGCTCTGATTCTCTCCTGAACGAGGTCGAGTTGATGCAGATTGTTGATACCGTGTTCACCAAGTTTGGTGTTCGTGTATGCATCAAGATTAATAACCGCAAGATTCTTACCGGTATTGCAGAGGTTATCGGCGAGGCTGAGAAGATTGTAGATATCACAGTGGCCATCGATAAGCTTGATAAAATCGGACTTGACAATGTAAACGAAGAGTTGCGCAATGACGGCATTTCTGAAGATGCCATTGAGAAGTTGCAGCCAATCATCTCATTGTCAGGAACTAATGATGAGAAACTTGAAGTGATAGCGAAGGTTCTCGAAGGTTCAGAAGTTGGTTTGAAGGGTGTAGAGGAAACCAAGTTTATCCTCGATACCTTGAAGACTCTTGGCTTGAACAACGAGATAGAACTGGATCTCACCCTGGCTCGTGGCTTGAACTATTATACGGGTGCAATCTTCGAGGTGAAGGCGCTTGATACTCCAATGGGAAGTATTACAGGTGGTGGTCGTTACGACAACCTTACCGGCATTTTCGGTTTGCCAGGTTTGAGCGGTGTTGGTATCAGTTTTGGTGCTGACCGTATTTATGATGTGTTAGGTGCGCTCGACCTTTATCCGAAGGAGGCAGTAAATGCTACTCAGGTACTGTTTATCAACTTCGGTGAAAAGGAGACAGCTTACTGCCTGCCTATAGTAAGTGCAGCTCGTGCAGCCGGTATCCGTACCGAAATTTTCCCTGATAAGGCGAAGATGAAGAAGCAGATGAGCTATGCCAATGCCAAGAACATTCCATTTGTTGTGCTTGCAGGTGAGAATGAGATGGCTCAGGGCAAGGTTACGCTTAAGAATATGGAAACTGGCGAACAAACCTTGGTTACTGCCGAGGAATTGATAGCCAAAGTAAATAAATAATACTCTCTTTCTCGTCCTCTCGTGCTCGTATATGTGAATATGCAGTACGGCAGGGCGAGAGCTTTTTATATGTTATCTTGTATGCAAATCTATAATTATAGTAAATTCTAAAAACTACAGACAAATGAAAAAAATTAAAGCTATTTTATGTGTATTCATGCTGGCGTTGCTGATGACATCCAGCACAAAGACAACAACGATTTTTGTAATAGGTGATTCTACCGCTGCCGAGAAAGGTGGTTTTAGAAATAATCCAGAGCGAGGATGGGGGATGGTATTGCAAGGCTTTTTTGATGACAAGGTGATTGTTGATAATCATGCTGTTAATGGTCGTTCTTCTTTGAGCTTTATCAATGAAGGAAGATGGAAAAAGGTTTTGGATAGAATAAAGCCAGGTGATTATGTGTTTATCCAGTTTGGGCATAACGATGAGAAGTCAATGCCTGACCGTCATACTGATCCGGGATCTACTTTTGATGCAAACCTTGCCAGATATGTAAATGAGACCCGTGCCAAGGGTGGCATTCCTGTACTGTTCAATGCGGTGGTTCGTCGCTGCTATTATTCTGCAGAATTGAAGAATGATGATGACGAGAAGCTTCGCAATAAAGTATATGATGGAAGGGAGCAGATTAATAGTGATACGCTTATCGACACCCACGGAGCTTATGTGATAGCTCCCCGCAATGTAGCAAAGCAGCTGAATGTTCCGTTTGTTGATGCTACCAAGATTACCCACGATATAGAAACGGACATGGGTATTGAAGGCAGCCGCAAATTACATATGTGGTTTATGTCTGGCGAGAATCCGCAGGTTCCTAAGGGTAAGAAAGATAATACCCATTATAATGTATATGGTGCACGTGTGGTTGCCGGTGCGCTTGCTGATGCTGTAGCTGAGCAGGTGCCAGCGCTGAAGTCTCATGTCTGCCATTATGATTATGTAGTCTCTGCAGAAGGTCGAGGCAATTTCATGGATTTGCAGAAGGCTGTAGATGCGGTTCCTGTAGGCAAGAAGGCTGTTATCCGTATTTTGGGTGGTGAATGGAAGAAGCCAATCATCGCAAAAGGCAAGAAGATTAAGTTTGTCAAGTCATTTGGTGCTAAAATCAAATAGTAACAGGCTTTTTTAAAACTCCCTAATCACGGCAAAACGAAAAGCGACCGCATTCAAAAACGAAATGTGTTTTCCACA
>CAVBFV010000329.1:0-3258 GCA_963594575.1 Lachnospiraceae bacterium
TTCAAGGAGGTAGAGGGTATCCACAGCCGTACCAATTTCGACCTTTCTCAGCACGAGAAGTACAGCGGCCGTTCTATCAAGTACTTCGATCCAGAGAAGAACGAGAGCTATGTACCTTATGATGTAGAGACATCTATCGGTGTAGACCGTATGTTCCTCAGCGTAATGTGCCACTCTTACTGCGAGGAGAAGCTGGAGAATGGCGAGACACGTGTTGTTTTGCGTTTGCCAGAGGCTTTGGCACCAGTTAAGTGTGCCGTGTTCCCATTGGATAAGAAGTATGGTTTGCCAGAGTTGGCACACGAGATTGTAGACGAGCTGAAGTTCCACTTCAATACTCACTATGGCGATCCTAAGGATTCTATCGGTAAGCGTTATCGTCGTCAGGATGCTATCGGTACTCCATTCTGTATCACCGTAGACCACGAGACTCCAAACGATCATAAGGTAACTCTGCGTTATCGTGATACCATGGAGCAGGAGCGCGTAGCTATCTCAGATCTTCGCAGCATCATCGAGGAGCGCGTAAGCATCACTAGCGTATTGAAGAAGCTTGGCAAGGAAATCAAGAACTTCTAATTAATCAAATACATTTAGATGAATCTTAAGAGTTTGAAATATTTCTTCTTCCTCATGATGGCAGTGATCACACTGTCATCATGCAGCGAAGATGATGATAATGTCTCGGAATATGCCAACTGGCAGGAGCGTAACGAGCAGGCTTTTGCCGATACATTGGCTTATGCCAGAAAGATGGGCGAAGCTAACGGCTGGTACGTTTATAAGAACTGGACGTTCGAAAACCAGACTCCGACCCAAAATCAGGCGACCCTTACTTATAAGGATTACGATAATATTATCGTTCATGTTCTGAAGAAGGGTAAGGGGACTAAATCGCCAATCCTTACCGACTCGGTACAGGTGAGCTATCGTGGCCGTTTCATTCCTACTGAAAATTATAAGGAAGGTTATGTCTTCGACCAGAGTTTTACGGGTGCTTTTGATGCAAATACAGCTAATCCTACCCGTAGTGTGGCCGGTGGATTTATCGATGGCTTTACCACCGCATTGCTCAAGATGCATCCGGGCGATCATTGGCAGGTGTTCATTCCATACCAGCTGGCTTATGGCGAGAGCGGCAATTCATCAATTCAGGGCTATTCTATGCTCCGTTTTGAGATGGTGCTCAAGAGTTATAAGAGAGCTTCTGGCAAGAAGTGGATTACTGAAAAGAATAAAGATTAAAAGAAGAGTATGTGCATATGTTTGAAATGATATATGCACATATTTTTTTGTATGAGCGATATACGAGAAATTAATTTATGCTTTATAGCAAGAAGACAGATTATTTGATGGAGTCGATTCGCCTGGGTAGGGAGATGGATCGGCGCGAGAAACTCAATCTTATTGTAGGATTGAGTATACCTTCTATGTTGGCTCAGATTTCTACGGTGATGATGTTCTTCATCGATGCTTCGATGGTTGGTCATCTGGGAGCAGAGGCTTCTGCCAGTATCGGATTGATTGAGTCAACTACCTGGCTTATAGGTAGCTTGCTTAGTGCGGCGGCTACAGGCTTTTCTGTACAGGTGGCTCATTTTATCGGAGCTAATGATTTTGCAAATGCCCGTCAGGTGTTTCGCCATGCACTGGTTTGCGGCGTGGCGTTCAGCATTTTTGTTTCTCTTCTCTGTGTCGGCATTCATTCTTATCTGCCTTATTGGTTGGGTGGAGGTGCCGATATTGCCACCAATTCCTCTCGCTATTTTCTGATATATGGTCTGGTACTGCCATTCGTTTTCCTTTATCATATATCCGAAATGATGCTGAAATCGGCGGGCAATATGCATACCCCTAGTGTGATGGCAGTATTGATCTGCATCTGCGATGTGGTGTTCAATTACCTGTTTATCTATATCCTGAAGTTGGGTGTTGTGGGGGCTGCCTTAGGAACGGCGATGGCTTACGTCTGCATCTCTCTGCCTAATCTTTATATTGCAGGTTTCAGGAATAAGATACTGAATCTCCGCCAGGACCATGTCCGTTTCCGTTGGGTCAGGTCGTATGTTCATAATGCCTGTAAAATCAGCATTCCGATAGCCATACAGAACATATTGATGAGTGGAGCGCAGATAGTGAGTACCATGATTGTGGCACCTCTTGGCAATATAGCCATTGCTGCCCATTCTTTCGCTATTACGGCAGAGAGTCTTTGCTATATGCCAGGCTATGGTATTGGTGATGCGGCTACCACCCTGGTGGGACAGACGCATGGAGCAGGGCGAGTAGGGTTATGTAAGAATTTCGCTTATATGACAGTAGGACTGGGAATGGCTGTGATGGCTGTGATGGGAGTGGTGATGTATGTCTTTGCTCCTGAGATGATTGGCGTTCTTTCTCCGGTAGAAAGTATCCGTGAGCTGGGAACCGTCTGTCTGCGCATCGAGGCTTTTGCAGAACCGTTCTTTGCAGCCAGCATCGTGACCTATTGTGTTTGTGTAGGAGCGGGCGATACCCGGAAACCGGCGATGATTAATCTCGGAACCATGTGGCTGGTACGCCTTACCCTGGCTTATGCTCTTTCCAAGAGTTATGGCTTGGAGGGAGTATGGATAGCGATGGCTACCGAACTCACATTCAGGGGAATCCTCTTCCTTTTCCGCCTCTTCAGAGGTTCATGGATGAAGAGTTTTCATGTAGGTTAGGATTGGTTTTCTGCCTCCAATGTTAGTTTTAGGTTAAGATTTGCATACATCGGGAAGATATTCTCTAAAATGTTTGCAAATCTTTTTTATTTTTCTTAATTTTGCATCGCAGAAGGTAACCATATTGCTTGGTTTATCGTTATATATAGGTGAACTTATTAAGTAGCATGATATATATATATAATAAGGTATACAGAAAGAATGATATAGAAAACATTAAATACATAAATAATTAAAATCAGATGAAACTAAGAAAGATTTTTGCAGCAGTTGTGCTGTTCCTTTCTGCAGGTACAGCGATGGCACAGCAGATGCCAGCTATTCCGGTAGACAAGAATGTGAAGATAGGTCGTCTTGATAATGGATTGACTTACTACATTCGTCACAACAGTTATCCTGAGCATGTAGCCAGTTTCTACATCGCACAGAAAGTGGGTTCTATCAATGAGAATGATGACCAGCGCGGTTTGGCTCACCTCTTGGAGCACCTTGCCTTCAATGGTACCGACCATTTCAAGGGCAACTCTCTGCAGGACTATCTGCAGAGCATCGG
>CAVBFV010000330.1:0-3256 GCA_963594575.1 Lachnospiraceae bacterium
ATTTTCCCATATAATACAAGGATGAAGCATAAAGCGAATCGTCCTGATGTTCTCCATACCAATCATACGCTATGCGAATCAAGGAATCGTTATCCACATCCAAGCCCGACTTATCTTGTGCCATATAATAAATGAGGGCATACTTCGCCATATCTTTATCTGAGAGTTTACCGTGATTGATACGGTTCAAAAAGGCCAAGGCACTATCAGGCTTAGACTCTGCCAACGTATAAGCTAAGTCTAACTCTCTCTTATGACTTTGATGACATGATACCAACACCGAAATCATAATAAAAAACAATATCGTAAACGAAATACTTCTTCTCATATTTAGTATAATTACATTCAGGGCGCAAAAATACAAAATATTTTTCAATAATAGAACTAAATAGGGTCTAAAATACAAAGTCTGTAGAAAAGCACAATACAACTGATTATCAGGTATATATATTATATTTATAATAAAATGGGGTCTAAATAATAGTAGTATTTTCACATTACCAACCTTTCTGCATCAGATAACAGAATCTCACGCTTTGGTTGTCAGGAGTCATTATGTTAAAAATCCCAACTCATAGTTTTATGGCTCCAAAGTCTATGAGTTCCGAGGTGGAAAACATAGAGATAAAAAGAAAAAAATAACACGGACAAATTGAATTTGTCCGGACAAATTGTCCGGTAGCTTATAAGTTTCTAATATTTAACACTTTACAAGCGACCGGACAAAAGAGCCGGACAAATTCAATTTGTCCGTGTTTCTATTTTAACTTAACTACTTTAACTTTTCTTCGTTCATACACTACGCTGATGCAACTTAGTACCGTTACCAGGCAAGAAGTAAAATGAACCTTATTTTAATCTTTCAAGCACCCGATAGGAACAATATAAACACCATCTTTTCTTCGATAAGCGAAATCGCCTGTTCCCGTAAGTACCATCATGAAAGATGGATCATTCATTTTTTCTGTATTTATTTTACCTGCAAGAGTTAGCAGGTTTTCTGCACCCTCGTTAATGAGCTTGTCGCCCCCTAACTTTACTTCAACAAGTCCATATTTACCATTACGCAGATGCACAACAGCATCACATTCCAATCCATTTTTATCGCGATAATGATACACCTCTCCATCTAATGCATCTGCAAAGACTCGCAAATCACGAATACAAAGAGTTTCAAAAAAGAGCCCCATCGTATTGAGGTCGTTGATAAGATCTTTAGGCCCCAGTCCCAATACTGCCGTTCCGATAGACGGGTCTATAAAGTAACGGGTATTTGCAGTACGGATAGCCGTCTTGGAGCGTAGGTTAGGATTCCAGGCTTCGGAATCCTCTATGACAAAAATCTTGCGCAAGGCTTCCAGATAGCTACCTGCTGTCTTCACGCTAATTTCATTTTCATCATTTGTCATCATATCAGCCACTATCGTTCCGATGGTTGCTTGCGAACCTTGATTCCGGGCGTATGAACGCAATAGCAATCTTGTAGTCGTTGCGTTACGATTTACTCCATCCACCCGCGAAACATCTTTCTTAATAACAGCATCCACATAGTCAAATGCTTGTTCCAAAGCTGCTTCGCCTTGTAATCCACAAGCAAAAGGCCAACCACCACGGCAAATCAGATATGCCAGGTCATCTATCTTCAGTTTGTTAATGGCAACTATCTTTTCTGGTGTTTCAAATAAATGTGCCAAACTCACCTTTCCGTTTGATTCGCCTGATTCATAGAGACTCATTGGTCTCATCGTTAGCCAACTGAACCGTCCCGTTCCAGAATGGTGCATATCTTTTTCATCTGCAGGAACAGCAGAGCCTGTCAAGACAAACTGTCCCACATCATGCCGATGGTCAACCTCAAATCTGATGGCATCCCAAAGTTTGGGTGCCAACTGCCATTCATCAATAAGTCTTGGCGTATCACCCTCCAGCAAGACAGAAGCATCAATCTCTGCCATCTGTAGATTTGTTTCCAATGAGGCAGGATTATCCATATACAGGATACTATTAGCCTGCTGTTCGGCGGTGGTAGTTTTCCCACACCATTTTGGACCTTCTATCAAGATAGCCCCCTTGCTTGCCAGTTTCTTTGCCAGCATTTGGTCTGCGATTCTATATTTGTATTCCATATTTTCAAATATTTGATTACGTGTGCAAAGATACTACTTTTTTTTGATATTTCCTCAGTTGGCTGGATTTTATTTCCTCAGTTGGCTGGATTTCATTTCCTCAGTTGGCCGTATTTCATTTCCTCAGTTGGCCGTATTTTATTGCCTTAATTGGCTGGACTCATTTTAATTAACAGGTTTTGGTTGCCTGAAAGCAGAAGGCGTTACCCCTCTCATCTTCTTGAAGAACTTGGTGAGATGAGCCTGGGATGAGAAGCCGAAGGTATTGGCTATCTCCTGAACCGTATGCGTGGTGGTAGAAAGCTCGCGCTCTATCTCTTTCACGATATATTCATCTATGATAGCCTTCGGTGTCTTGCCGGAGATGCGACGGGTAACCTGAGCCAGATAACGGCCACTCACATTCAGCTGGTCGGCATAGAAATGCACATCGCTATAGGTGCGGCAGAAGTTATTCACCTGCGAGATAAACTGGTTGTAAAGCTCGGAACTCCTGCCCTGCAGATTGCTCTGGCGCACGAGTTCTACATTGATGAAATCCTGCGCCATCGCCAACGCCTCCTCCATCTTCTTGCCCAGATTCAGATAAACGGCAAGGGCTGAAGAGAAACGGTTGATGAGACCATGCGAATTGGCATTGTCGAGGCGATAGATCCGGAGTCCCTGCTTCTCGGCAAGGCTCAGCAGTTTGGAATTCTGAAGAATGATGTCGCTCTCCTTCTTTCTCGCCACGACTACCGAACAGAGAGGCAGCAGACGGTATTTGATCTGGCTCACCACATCTTCCGTCATCAGCGCATCGCCCTGGCTCGACCAGATGGCAGGGGCATAGATGATATGGGCAGGACGGTACTTGGTCAGTGCATCGATGACCACATTCAGCGTTTCCACCCTGCGTATCATACCAATCTTCACAATATCAGGCTGCATATCGTTCATGATAGCCTCTATCTGCCCCGAAACAATCTCGGCAGGAATATCGAAGAACTCCTGAATACCCAGCGTATTCTGCACGGTGATGCTGGTTATTGCCGAAACAGCATAACCGCCCAACTCGGAAATCGTTCTGATGTCCGCCTGTACACCAGAGCCTCCGGTGCTGTCTGAACCTGTAATCGTTAATATCATAT
>CAVBFV010000331.1:0-3228 GCA_963594575.1 Lachnospiraceae bacterium
TCTCATGAAAACACAAAAGAAAAAGCCCAAAAACTTGCATAAAAGAGAAATATTGCTTATTTTGCAGAAAAAAAAGATGGCAAAGGAAATATAAGCTTATCAGTAATTTCTCATAAATCGTGTAATAATTCATAAAAAAGAAGGTTTTTACTTGGTAGTTTCAGGTTTTTATTTTATCTTTGCAATATGAAGAAGGAACAAGAACTTACATTGACAGCCATCCGTGAATGCCTGGCAAAAAATATGCCACCATACGGGAAAGCGATACTTTTTGGCTCACAAGCTAGAGGTACCGCTAGAGATGATAGCGACTGGGACATTCTTGTTATCTTAGACAAGGAACAGCTTCTTCCTTCTGATTATGACAAAGTTACCTATCCTCTTACCGAACTAGGTTGGGATTTAGGAAAAGAAATAAACCCAGTAATGTATTCCGCTAAGGAGTGGCAGAAATATAAGATTACACCATTTTATAAAAATGTAGAAAAGGAAGGAGTAAGTTTATGGGGCTAACAAACGATGAAAGAAGTTCTTTAGTAGAACTTCGTCTGGAAAAAGCAAAAAGATTTATAGCAGAAGCAGAGCAAATGCTTTCTATGGAATTATGGGATTTGGCAGCTAATAGGTTTTACTATTCTTGTTTCCATGCTGCTCAGGCACTATTAATACATTATGGGCTTTCGGCACATACTCATGCTGGTACTTTAGGCGTATTTGGTATGAATTTCGTTAAGACAGGTAAAATTGACAAAGAACTTGGTGCATTTTTCTCCAGGATGGAACAATTAAGAATGAAAGCTGATTATAACTGCGAATATGATGTTAGTAATTCTGACGTAGAAAATATGCTACAACCCGCTCATGACTTTTTAAATAGCATCATCAAACTTATCAAAGAAAAACAATAGAAGTCAAAACAACATGGAAGATTACGATAAACTTATGGTTGGCGACCAATCTACTGACGGGCGCATTATAATTGCTGATAAAGACAGACTTTGCTATCTGGTAAAATCAGGGAGCAAAGGCAGCTTTAGTATTCGTACCATATCCAAGCAATTGCTGGGAGAATTTATAGACTACTATAGAAAAAACCCCAACAAAAAGGCTGAGGATGCCAGAGTAGAACTCAAAGAACTGTCTGACATTGATAAATATGAATATGGCTACAACGCTACGTTGACAGCGATGGCTAAGATGGTTCTTGACCCAAAGAACGAACTCATCAGAAAGGGGATGCCAGCTGATTCTTTTCATGCAGAAAACCATTTGCTTAAGACCACAGGACTCCAGCAGATTTACTATGGTGCTCCTGGCACAGGTAAATCAAAGACCATCAAGGACTTGACTTTCGGAGAGAGCGTGATTCGTACTACATTCCATCCAGACTCAGATTACGCCTCTTTTGTAGGTACTTATAAACCTATTACAGAAGAAGTTGATCTCCGAGATTGCTATGGCAAAAAGGTCATCGACGACGATACAAAGGAAGTTGTAAAGGAAGAAAGAATTGCTTACAAATTCATTCCTCAGGCTTTTCTCGAAGCCTATGTGAAAGCGTGGAAGAAACTTGGTAGCAAAAAGAGTGGAAAGAGCGATAAAAACTATAATAGAATCCACCCAGCACTTCTCGATACTCCAGAAATTTTCACTAAGAATAAAGCTTCAAAGAAGCAATTTCTTATTATCGAAGAAATAAACCGAGGCAATTGTGCCCAAATCTTTGGTGATCTGTTCCAATTGCTCGACCGCAACGAATATGGTTTTTCTGATTATCCTATCGTTGCAGATAAGGATATGCAGAAGTATCTCGAAAAGGAATTTGCAGGATGGGAGATTACGAATAAAGACGAAATCAACCTGCTCTATGGCGAAGCCAATATGGTAAACCTTATCATGAAGGGAGAGCGCCTTGTTCTGCCTTCAAACCTCTATATTTGGGCTACAATGAACACCAACGACCAGAGCCTCTTCCCTATCGACTCTGCCTTCAAGCGCCGCTGGGATTGGAAATATGTGTCTATCAGCGAAGGTCGTGACAAAGAAACCAACGCTCCTCTCAACTGGTACATCAACACGGGTGATAAGCAATACAATTGGTGGTCATTCATCAGCAAGGTTAATGAGCTGATTGGTTCACTTACCAATTCAGAAGACAAGAAACTCGGCTATTTCTTCTGCAAGGCAAAGGATGGAGAAATCGATGCCGATTTATTCGTTAGTAAGGTTATCTTCTATCTCTGGAATGATGTGTTCAAGGACTATGGTTTCGATGATAAGGACTTTCAGGATGAAGAAGGCAAGATTCTGTCTTTCGACCGATTCTATGAGGATAAGAACGGCAAAACTAACGTTGATATAGCTATCGTTGAGTTGTTCTTGGAGAATTTGGGAGTAGATGAATTCATTTCTGACGAAGGAGAGGAATACATAAATGCCAATGAAGATGAAGAGAATGAAGATTCAAGTAATTCAAACATATCAAGTCCTACTTTAAAAAGGGAAAAATACTCAATAAATAATAGTGGAGCATATGGTAAATGTGCAGTTCCTTATGAAGCTATTAAGCTATACTCATTAAGGCACCCAACTTTACCTGCCTCAACCATCATTAAAATATGGTCATCACTAAATATCAAACACATACCTCATCTTATAGAAAGTGAACAGGACTTCGAAAAACGTGGGCAGCACACCCAAGATGCAAAATTTAGAGATAAGGCTAAAAAATTAACTATAAATAATGAAATAGTTTATATCTCTAATCAATTTAATCCTGTGCGCATTAAAGAGTTTATCCAAAAGGTAAATGCACAAGATTGGGGTATTAACATTGAGGAAATAGAAAAATAAAGACATTATGAGAATCCTCATAGAAGAACATCAGTATCAGGCTGAACAGATTAGAGATGTCCTGCACGGCATTGATGCCATGCAGGACATTGACGGCAACGTCCTGCATGGCATCAATTACGTTGGATATTACTACAATACCCAGCTCAACGATTGCGTCTTTATTTTGCCGAAAGTACTGCTTGAAGACACCCCAGAAGGCGAAAGAGTATTCGGAAAATACGCCCCAGAAGCCATCGTCAACCTGAACCAGAACAACCCACTTTCTCAACAGGAGAAAGACTTCATCTATGAGTTCTCTGTCTGGATTTACCGCACCATCGAGGTTTACAACAATACCACCAGAAACGGCATTGTCTATCACCAGAAAATAGC
>CAVBFV010000332.1:0-3152 GCA_963594575.1 Lachnospiraceae bacterium
ATTGCCGTTAGCCGTGACTGTTTTCCAATCGCGCTTTCTACTCAGCGCCGTGAGAACATCGTAAAAGAGTACAAGGGTGAAATTTTCAACTGCCAGACTACAGTTGAGAACGAGAAAGATATGCTCAAGGCTTTGGGCGAAGTGAAAGAGCAGGGCTGCAACGCTTTGGTTGTATTCCTCGGTAACTTCGGTCCTGAGACTCCTGAGACTTTGATTGCAAAGAACTTCGATGGTCCTTGTATGTTTGTTGCAGCTGCAGAGGGTGACGGCGACATGATCAACGGTCGTGGTGACGCTTACTGCGGTATGCTCAACTGCTCTTACAACCTCGGCATGCGCCACCTGAAGGGTTACATCCCTGAGTATCCTGTAGGTACAGCAGAGGACGTAGCTAAGATGATTCAGGACTTCGTACCAGTAGCTCGCGTTATCATCGGTTTGAAGGGCTTGAAGATTATCACCTTCGGTCCACGTCCACAGGACTTCTTCGCTTGCAACGCTCCTATCAAGGGCTTGTACGAACTCGGTGTTGAGATTGAGGAGAACTCAGAGCTCGACCTTCTCGTAGCTTACAAGGAGCACGAGAACGACCCACGTATCGATGAGGTTTGCGCTGATATGGCCAAGGAGATGGGCGAAGGCTGCTACTATCCTGACCTCAGCCGCAGAATGGCACAGTTTGAGTTGACATTGCTCGACTGGGCAGAGGCTCACAAGGGTTCTCGCCAGTATGTAGCATTCGCAGACAAGTGCTGGCCTGCATTCCCAAGCCAGTTTGGTTTCGAGCCTTGCTATGTTAACAGCCGTCTCGTTAGCCGCGGTATTCCTGTAGCTTGCGAGGTAGATATCTATGGTGCACTCTCTGAGTACATCGGTATGTGTGCTTCTGACGATACCGTTACATTGCTCGATATCAACAACTCAGTTCCTCAGTATATCTATGATGAGGACATCAAGGGCAAGTATGATTATAAGTTGACTGATACCTTCATGGGCTTCCACTGCGGTAACACTCCACAGTGCAAGATGTGCTCTAGCCGTAAGATTAAGTATCAGCTCATCCAGAACCGTTTGTTGGAGAATGGTGGTAAACCAGACTTCACCCGTGGTACTTTGGAGGGTGATATCGCAGCTTCTGACATCACATTCTACCGTCTGCAGTGCGATTCTGAGGGCAACCTCCGCAGCTACATCGCAGAGGGTGAGGTTCTCGATGTTCCTACCCGTTCATTCGGTGGTATCGGTATCTTCGCCATCAACGAGATGGGCCGCTTCTATCGTCACGTATTGATTCAGAAGGGTTATCCACACCACGGAGCCGTAGCATTCTCTCACGTAGGTAAGACCTTGTTCGAGGTATTCAAGTATCTCGGCATCAAGGATATCGCTTACAACCAGCCAGCTAGTCTGCCTTACCCAACAGAGAATCCTTGGAAGTAAATTGAGTGAAGAGGGAAGAGTGAAGAAACAAAGTTCGGCGGCCGAAGGGTAAGCCAATTCATTTGCTCTTCTTTCTAAACTGAGTTCATAAAAGATAAGGGCGATTGCTTATCCCTTGCGTAGGGAATAGCAATCGCCCTTTTTATGTTTTCCTGGAAGGAGATTACCTGATGATAATCTCCTTTACGAATGGTTTGCTTATTTCGTATTTTCCAACGCTTCCTGTTTCTGCGGAATCACCACCGAAGCCCCGATGCTGACGAGCAGTACGAGGATGATGAATACCAGCGAACTGACTGCATCAATCTCGAAGAAATCGTGGATGAGCATCTTCACACCGATGAACACCAGCAGCACACTCACACCCACCTTCAGATAGCGGAACTTATCGGCTATCGCTGCCAGCAGGAAGAAGAGGGCACGCAAGCCTAGGATGGCGAAGATATTCGAGAAGAACACCACGAACGGGTCGAGCGATACCGAGAATACGGCTGGGATGCTGTCGAATGCGAAAATCAGGTCGCAGAACTCGATGAATACCACCGTCATCACCAGCGGACCCAGATGCAGGCGCTTCTGCATGAACTTCACTACCGGATGCTCCAGTGCATTGATTTCCTCCTTTTTGTTCCTGTTGAGGAACATCTTGGCACCGCTGTAAACCAGGAATCCTCCGAATACGAGCAATATCCAGGCGAACCGGCTGATGAGCGCAGCACCCGCAAAGATGAAGACGAAGCGCAGTACGATGGCTCCCAGAATACCCCAGTTCAGTACGTGCTGGTAATCTTTCTTGTCCACTCCGAACGAGGTGAAAATCATCATCATCACGAAGAGATTATCTACCGAGAGCGTCTTCTCTATCAGATAACCCGAAATATATGAGATAGTCATATAGTGTCGGTATTGCTGCAGACTTCCTTCATAGTCGTTCGGGTCCAGTTTGAGATGCGAAGCATAGCGCGAGGCTATCAGCTTCAGGTCATTGAAGTTCTCGATGCCGTGCACCATGTCACCATGAAAATAGATGAATACGGCGAAGGCGAGAGCGAGAATAATCCAGACAGCCGTCCATGAACCAGCTTCCTTGATAGAAACCACATGCGCCTTTCGGTCGATGACCAGCATGTCTAATACGAGTATGGCGGCGATGAAAATCACGAATCCCACCAAAAACATCGATTCAGTAAAAACATGTTCCATTTTTTCTTTATCCTTAATCTATTTAGTATATACCATTGAATCTTAAAATCATTTCATCTGTTAGAAATGTGGGCGCAAAATTAGGAAAAATATCTGGAATAGCGAAGGTTCCGGTGCAAAACTTAATTGATTTTAACTTGAAAGGCAGGAATGTAACAGGTTTGTAATAATGGCGCTGTGAGAACCGGCAAAAAGGCGTTTTAAAGATAAAAGGGTAAAAAGGTAAAAAAGTAAAAAGGTAAAAAGAGCCTAGCGGAATGTTAAGCTAGGGGGCTCTTTTTACCCTTTTACCTTTTTACCCTTTTACCTTTTCTTAGTCAGCACATAGTGCTTAGCCATGGCGCCTTCAGGCTCATTGCCCAGCGAATCGGTCATGATGAGACTGTTGGCATCCTTTACCTTATAGTAAGATGTCTCGCCGCTCGATGGACGAGTGATTTCTACCACGTTGTTAGCCAATACCTTGAAGATACCGCTCGCTTCGTCGTGACCATCCTTGCGCTCCAGAT
>CAVBFV010000333.1:0-3135 GCA_963594575.1 Lachnospiraceae bacterium
TCTCTTGTTTGTTTTTGCAACACTAAGATAAGTGAATTCTTCGACATGGCAAAATCCTGGGCCGTTCGGCTCTGCCGCTTGACTTGTTCAAGAACTTTTTGCTGCTCAGGTGTTTAAAAAGTTTAATTTATAATAGTGTTGCGTAATTAAGGACTATGGGACATATTATTAAACTACAATGGAAAATCGCTGGAATGCTGGGCATCTTGCTTCTATGTTCAATGCAAACTGCAGCGAAAACAGTTGTGGATTCCTCCCTGAAACCACGTATTGTCGTACTTACGGATATTGCACCGACAGACCTTGAACCCGATGACATGGAATCAATGGTCCGCCTGCTGGTCCATGCTGACCTTTATGAAATAGAGGGACTGATTGCGACAGGAGGATGGAACAGCTGCGGGAGATCTTATCCGGACGAATGGATGGAAAACATGCAGAAAGTAATTAATGCCTACGAGGAGGATCTACCGAATCTAATGAAACGATCCGGACAAAAGGGTTTCCTGCCAGTAGAAAAGGAAGCTGGCAAACAAACGTTGGGTTATTGGCCAAGTGCTGCCTATTTGCGTAGCAGGACTGCATTTGGCAGCAGAGATTTAGGCGTAAGCAAACTTGGAGAGGAGAATCGCTCACAAGGTAGCCAAATGATTATTGACCTGGTTGACGAAAAGGACGACCGTCCCTTATGGGTTATGGTTTGGGGCGGTGCAAATACACTGGCTCAAGCGATATGGACTGTCAGGCAGGAACGAAGCGAAACGGAAGTTAGAAAGTTTCTGAATAAGTTGTGTGTTTATACAATTACAGACCAAGATGTATGCGGAGGTCCCCCTGTGGATTATGCCTTCAGTTCTCATCAATGGATCCGCAAGACTTGCGGCAAGGATATCCGCTTTTTCTGGGACGACAGCGCCTGGATCGTGCAGAACGCCATAGGAAGCCAGAATTGGAACGAATACGCAACTCATATACAAAATCACGGGAATCTAGGGAAAATATATCCGAAAAACAAATACGGAGTGGAAGGCGACACTCCTTCTTTCCTACATGTAACCCCAAATGGATTAAACGATCCGACCGTATGTAGCCAGGCAGGTTGGGGTGGCTATTTCCGATGGGGACTGTCACCAGACAGTCTGACAACATGTTACACAAATGCAGATCCGGCAGTCAGATGCATATCGGAGAAATATGAAAAATACTTCTATCCCGCAATATTCGCCAACTTCATGGCACGTATGGATTGGGCTGCATACGGCAAAGGAAACCGTAACCCGATAGTCATCGTAAATGGTGAAAAGGGATTGAACCCGATTATAATTGAACCAGAAACAGAAGAGGAACTCCAATTAAACGCTTCAAAATCTGTGGATCCGGATAAAGATAAACTGACATTCCACTGGTGGATATTGCCGGAAGCGGGTACTTACACCTCAACGGTAAGTATCAGAGAGGCAGACAAAGCTAATGCCATTCTACGTATCCCCCAGGATGCGGCTGGAAAAGAACTGCATATAATCTGTGAAGTGACAGACAATGGGACTCCGGCACTGACCAGTTACAGAAGGGTCATCATCCGCCCAAAACTTGGCGAGACATTCAACCTTTCTGGGCAGCGATAAACATAACTATAAAGGCAATGTTATCAGAAAAAGATAATTCAGTAATTGATATTTAACATATAACAAATTCCCAGAGAAGGACGTGATGTATTAGGCTCATCTGTATATTTTTCCTCTGTTTTGACCAAACATTTGGGGAATCTGGAATATTTTGGGTAAAAACATTTGGGGAATCTGGAACATTTTGGGCAAAAACATTTGGGGAATCTGGAACATTTGTTTATTTGACTTTTCCTGATTTCCTCTTCAAATAGGTTTGATGGTGTATCATTTTCGTTATAATGTTGGCTATCAAACCTATTTGGTACTTCTCACAAAGTATTTGTTATACCACGCAAAGTCTTTTTCAGCCTTTTCTGTTACTTTTGCAAGTGGAAATGAGAAACATTTCTTGTTCCACGAATGAACAATTATTATCAATAAACTTAAAATTAAAAGCGTATGAAAAAGATTTTTACTTTGATTGCTGCTGCCTTGATGGCAGTTAACGTGAGTGCAGCTAACAAGGTGCTGAAGATTACTGGCACCGCTGACAAGGATAATGCTTGGGACAGCCAGTGTTATATCAACCTTAAGAATCTAGAGAAGGGCAAGCCTTATGTCGTGAAGTTTGATGTGTACACTACAGCTGGTACCGAATTCAAAATCGGAACAGAGGCTATTGACGAGACTCAGACAGAGCATATGACGGAGTGGAATGCTTCTGCAGTGTTCAGTTATACTGAGGAACTTACCTTGACTAATCAAAAGTCAGAGGCAGTAATAAACTTCCCTGGTAAGACCACGGTTACTTGTCACTCCCACTGTACTGCAAAGCCAGGAATGGAGATAGATCATACAAATGGTAATACCAAAAATTGTGATCCGGAAATTTTGAAGGATTATGAGTATGCAGCTACTGCACTCTTGCTGAATGTAGGAAAGATGCCTAAGGATGCAGTCATCTATATTGGTAGCATTAAGGTGTATGATGCAGATGGCACCCTCCTTTCAACAGAGAATTTTGATAATGCAACAGTTGGTGAGTATGATACTAATAAGACTGTTCACTATCCAGGTTGGCAGAATGCTGCTACATTTGAAATTGTAGAAGAGCCTACTACAGGCATTTCTAAAATTGAGAGTGCAAATGTAGCTAAGGATGGCAAGTGCTTCAACCTCGCTGGTCAGCAGGTAGGTAAGGGTTACAAGGGCATCGTGATCAAGAATGGTAAAAAGATGGTTATCAAGTAATAGATGAGACGTTTTACAATGCTCGCATCTCTCCTCATGGTTCTGTGCCTACAAATGGCGGCACAGACCTGGGAAGATGTAAATGTGGGGACTTCTACTCGCAAGACCCTCACTTATGTACCAAAGAATGTAGAGAAATCACCGGCTCTGGTGATTTCTCTTCATGGTATGAATCAGGACCCTGGGTTTCAGCAGAATCAGACGCAATGGAATGCGCTGGCTGATACCGAGGGTTTTATTGTTACCTATCCGCTGGGTAATAACAGAATGTGGGATA
>CAVBFV010000334.1:0-3110 GCA_963594575.1 Lachnospiraceae bacterium
CCGGCATTCTGTCTTACGTTTAAGTGAGGATACGAAATACGGGTATGGTAAATAGCCTTGAGTCGTTCGATGAGTACCTGTTTCGCGAGCGCGATGTCGCGGAACGTGATAGGGCACTCCTTGAAGAAACCATCTGCCACCTGTCCGTCGATGAGTTTATTGACGAGGTTGCTGATGCTTTCTTCAGTATATTCGTTAAGAGAGCGCGAAGCTGCTTCAACCGTATCTGCCATCATCAGGATAGCCTGTTCGCGGGTAAATGGGTTCGGGCCTGGATATTGGAACTGCGACTTGTCAATCACCTCTGTAGGGTGGGCATTACAGTAATTAATATAGAAATACTTGGTGATGCCCGTTCCGTGATGAGTAGTGATGAAATCCTTTATGATACCTGGCAGACCAATCTTCTCTGCCATCTTCAGACCTTCAGAAACATGGCTTATGATAATCTGTGCACTCTCAAGGTCGCTCAACTGGTCGTGAGGATTAACTCCCACCTGATTCTCTGTGAAGAAAACAGGGTTTGTCATCTTACCGATATCATGATAGAGTGCTCCGGTACGTACCAGGAGACTGTTGGCTCTGATGCGGTTGGCAATCTCTGCTGCCAGGTTACCTACGGTAATAGAATGCTGGAAGGTGCCTGGAGCAATCTCACTCAGGTTGCGAAGTAATCCCTTGTTGGTATTTGACAACTCGAAGAGTGTAACATTAGATGTAAATCCAAACATCTTTTCTATAATGTACATGAGCGGATAAGAGAGTAGCAGGAAGATGCCGTTTACGGTAAAGTAGGTATACATGCTGGCATCTACGTTGAATACCTGGTTGTCCTGCATCAGCTGAAGGGCAAGATATACTATACCGCTGGCTATAGTCACCAACAGGGCTGTGATGAATATCTGCGAGCGCTTGCTGAGTTCACGCAAACTGTAGATGGCAACAAGACCTGCTACCAGCTGTACGATGATAAACTCGTACTGGTATTTTACAGCTGCTGCACAAATGAGAATCATCGTAACGTGGCTGATAAAAGCAGTACGCGAGTCCATAAACACACGTACGAAGATAGGTGCCATGGCAAATGGGATGATATAGACACTGAAGAAATTGTGTTTCATCATGAGTGACACAAAGATAGGGAACAGCGTAATCATCGCATAAAGCATGGTAATGCTGCGCGGCTTATCAAAATAGTCTTTCCGGAAAAGTGTGAGATAAGAAGTAAACAGCATGACAAGGATGAAGATAAACAGTACCTGTCCGATGATAGTAGTTGTCAGTTCTTCCTGGGTAGAACTGCGGCGCTTCATCTCCTTATCGAATGAATTGAGCACCCGATAGGTATTGTTCGTAATCACTTCTCCACGGTCTACAATCTTCTGTCCGCTCATCACCATTCCGCTTGCCAGTGGAATGCTGCTCATCATGTCGGCTTTTTCAGTCTCGCTTCTTTCCTTATCATATATGACGTTGGCTTCAACATAATTGTTAAGGTTGCAACGGGACAAAAGCTGTCGCTGGGTTGCCAGCTTCTCATCGTAGAAGATGCGTTCGTAAGCGGCAATAGTAGAATAGAACGAACCGATAGGCACGCTCTTCACATTCTTTCCGTTGATAATTCGTATCATACTGGTAGAATCTTTGTAGATACGATTATATTCCGTGGTATTGATGATGCCGGTCTGATAAAGCCGCTGAAGCTGCTGGGCTATGAGTCCCACGTATTCTTTTGGCAAACCTGGTACACCTTGGCTGAAGTCGTGCAGGAAACGGCTCACCTGTTCGCTGCCGATGGATTCATTGACAGTATAATAAGGTTGGAATTGCTTCATCAGCGAATCCTGTTCCCGCTTGATGGCTTCATCGGTCTTATAGATAGGAAAGTCAAATTTTGCGATGACAGAACCATACATCCATGGCTTTCCAACATCATACCTGAACATCCTTCCTTCGTTGCGAGGAAGGAACCAAACAATGATAGCAACGGTGATTAATATCAAAACCGTTTTTGTGGCGAAATTGCGCCAATAGTTCTCTTCTGGGTTGTTAAATATGCTCATTTTCCTACTTTTTTCTTACTTATTTCGTTTTACAGTGCGAAAATACGAAAAAAAACGGCTAAAATCGCAAAAAAAGATGTAAATTTGCAGAAAAATTTGAAAATAGCTATAAAAAGACATGGCAGATAGAAAAGTAAGGGTGCGTTTTGCCCCTAGTCCAACGGGTGCATTGCACATTGGCGGTGTTCGTACCGCTCTGTATAATTATTTGTTTGCTCGCCAACATGGAGGTGAGCTGGTGTTCCGTATTGAGGATACAGATTCTCATCGTTTCGTGCCTGGAGCCGAAGAATATATCCTGGAATCTTTCAAGTGGCTGGGTATCCAGTTTGACGAGGGTGTAAGTTTCGGTGGAGAGCATGGACCTTATCGCCAGAGTGAACGTCGTGATATCTATAAGCAGTATGTTCAGCAGCTCTTGGATAATGATAAGGCGTATATTGCTTTTGATACTCCTGAGGAGTTGGAAGCGAAACGTGCCGAAATCCAGAATTTCCAGTATGATGCTCATACTCGTATGCAGATGCGCAACTCTCTGACTCTTTCTAAGGAAGAGGTTGATAAACTGATTGCTGACGGAAAGCAGTATACTGTACGTTTCAAGATTGAACCGGGACAGGAAATTCACGTGAACGATATGATTCGTGGTGATGTGAAGGTAATGAGTGATATCCTGGATGATAAGGTACTTTATAAGAGTGCTGATGAATTGCCAACTTATCACCTGGCAAATATCGTAGACGACCACCTGATGGAAATCTCTCATGTAATCCGTGGTGAGGAGTGGTTGCCTAGTGCGCCTTTGCACGTACTTCTTTATAAGGCTTTCGGTTGGGAAGATACCATGCCTCGTTTTGCGCATCTTCCTTTGCTTCTTAAGCCTGAAGGTAAAGGTAAGCTGAGTAAGCGTGATGGCGACCGCCTCGGTTTCCCGGTATTCCCGCTGGAGTGGCATGATCCTAAGACTGGCGAGGTTTCTTCCGGTTATCGTGAGAGTGGCTACTTCCCAGAGGCTGTAGTCAACTTCCTGGCGCTCCTCGGCTGGAA
>CAVBFV010000335.1:0-3109 GCA_963594575.1 Lachnospiraceae bacterium
TCAAAATCTTATCGCTGGCGCTCGTATTGGCTACGTCAAGTTCTGTAGCTTTTGCTCAGAAGGTATGGAAAGGTTCTTGGGCAACAGCAGTAGAGTGGACAGGTAAAGGTGATATGCCTAAGGAAAGTTTGAGCAACCGCTCTTGCCGACAAGTAGTTCATGTATCTTTTGGCGGAGATGAACTCAGAGTGAAGCTCAGCAATGAGCAGAGTAAGGAACCGGTGGAAATCAAATCGGTGTATATAGCAGATACAGATGTCCCTAGCAACTGGGGAATTCATGCCAAGACGGTGAAGTATCTTAAATTCAATGGCAAGAAGAATGTAACCATTGCTCCTGGCAAGGCTATCTTCTCTGATGATTTGAAGTATGCTCTGAAAAGTGGACAGCGCCTCACGATTACTATTGATTATGGCAAGCAGACTCCAGTGAATGCAACATCCCATCGTGGTTCACGTACCACATCTTATATAGTAAGTAATGTGAAGGGTAAGGCAGTAAAACCAACGGATGCAGCTTTCGATAAGCAGGAAAAGGCTGACCACTGGTACAATCTTTCTGCCATTGATGTGAAGACCGATAAGACTACCCCTGTGGTAGCTATCCTCGGAAACTCTATCACCGATGGCCGTGGAAGTACTACTAACCATCAGAACCGCTGGACCGATTTTCTCTCGGATGCTCTGAATGCAGAAAAGCCATACGGTGTGTTGAATCTTGGTATCGGTGGCAACTGCGTAGTGCAAGGCGGATTGAGCGAACCAGCCATGAAGCGTTTCGACCGTGATATCCTGGGACAGACAGGTGTGGATAAACTCATCATCTTTGAGGGAACCAACGACATTGGCTGCTGTGGCGGAAATTATGAGCACATGACAGATACCCTGATTGCCTGCTACAAGGTGCTGATAGCGAAAGCCAAGGCAAAAGGAATCAAGGTATATGGTGGAACCATCACCCCAACCAAGGGCAACGGCTGGTATTCTTTCTGGCATGAGGCTATGCGACAGACTGTGAATGAATGGATCAGAACGAGCGGCGCGTTCGACGAGGTTATCGACTTTGATGAGTTGACCCGTGATCCGAAAGACCCTCAGCGTCTGAAAGCAGAATATTCTGACGACTGGTTGCATCTCAACCCTAAGGGATATGAGGCAATGGGTAAGTTTGCCGCAGAGAAATTGAAGTAAATGTTATAAATGCACCTATATATAATAAGGTGTAATCTTAATGATTGGATAAATATGGAACAGACAACTGTATCACAGGAATCTAAGGGATTCTACAAACTGAATTGGCTACAACGCATCGGATTCGGATCTGGAGACTTGGCGCAAAACCTCATCTACCAGACCATCTGTATGTATCTGTTATTCTTCTACACCGATATCTACGGACTCAATCCGGGTGTAGCTGCCACCATGTTTCTGGTGGTTCGCTTGGTCGATGTACTCTGGGACCCGTTGGTAGGTACTTATGTAGATAAGCATAATCCGCATTGGGGTAAGTATCGTTCCTATCTCGTTTTGGCGGGGTTGCCACTTACAGTTCTTGCCATCCTCTGTTTTTGGAATGGTATGGAAGGACAGACAGAAACCATCAAGCTCATCTATGCTTATGTAACATACGTAGGCTTGTCAATGCTCTATACATTGATCAATGTGCCTTACGGAGCCTTGAACTCTTCGCTGACTCGCGATACAGACGAAATAACCATTCTTACCTCTGTACGTATGTTCATGGCAAATGTGGGTGGACTCTGTGTATCGGCAGGTGTTCCAATCCTGGTAGCCATGCTCGCTGCAGCCAAGGATCTTCCTATTGAAATGGCGCTCTTCATGGGTTTGGGCTCTCTGCCATCCTTCATCTTCATGCCGCTGGTGCCTGCCATCAAGAAAAAGGTGGGCAAGAAGAATATGTTCTACATCTTCCTCACCGTGGCTATCGTGGGTATGGCGATGCTTTATATCATCAGCAAGATGGGACCTGTAAAGGAACATATCACGCTGGTTTATATCGCTCAGTTCATCAAGTCAACAGGTGTTATCGTGGCTACAGGATATATGTGGGCTCTGATACCGGAGGTTATCTCTTTTGCAGAATACACCAGCGGCAAGCGTATTGCCGGCATCGTCAATGCCTTGACCGGTATCTTCTATAAGGCAGGTATGGCTCTGGGTGGTGTGGTACCTGGTGCCGTTCTTGCATGGACCGGTTATCAGGCAGCTGCAGCTCAGGAGAGCAACTCACTTCCTACCGACAGTAATGCCTGGTTTGTTGCCATGCTGATTTTTGCCCTGGTAGGTTTCGCCCTTCTGGTATTCTGCTTCACCCAGACCAAGGAGCGTGTGGTAATGGATGAGAAGGAAACCAAGAATGTTAAGGTGAGCGACCTGTGGACAGAATTCTTCCATAACCGTCCTCTCCGTATCGTGGCACTCTTCTTCATTACAGCCTTCGCCATGATGTCGGTAGGTAATGCTGCCGGTGCTTACTTCATGAACGATTTGGAGCAGCAGACTTCTCTGGCACAGGAGGGTATCCGCTGGCTGGTATGTGTGATTCCTGCTATCTTGCTGGGCTTGGCGATGTTCATCATCTCTAAATATGAGTTGACCGATGAGGTCATCGACGACATCAACAAGAAGATTGAGGCCCGACACAAGGAAGAAAACTAGAGACTATAATTATTAACGAGAAAAATAGATATAAGATATGAAAAAGATCACAACTCTGGCACTGGGGCTGATGCTTGCTTCAACAGCTTTCGCTCAAAAAGCGAACTCAGCAGCTCAAATCCCAACATTCCAGGAAACTATGGGTAAGTACTTCCTGATAGGTGCTGCCGTTAATACCGATTTGCCTGATGGACAAGATCCGGCAGGTGAGGAAGTAGTGAAGAAACAGTTTAACCAGGTAGTTGCCGAAAACTGTATGAAGGGTGAGAAGAATCATCCGGAGGTGAATCGCTTTGATTTCACTGATGGCGATAAACTCGCTGACTGGGCAGAGAAGAACGGCAAGACCTTGATAGGTCATTGTCTGGTTTGGCATTCTCAGCCACCTAAGTGGATGTTTACCGATGATAAGGGTAATCTGGTAAGCCGTG
>CAVBFV010000336.1:0-3089 GCA_963594575.1 Lachnospiraceae bacterium
AGGATGAAAACCAGCCGCTTTGTGCCTTCGGAATATCCCTGTCGCCGGTCAGTTCACTCCTTCCTTCTTCTGTCGTTTCGCATATTTGAGAGGCGGATTACTACTCCAGGCCGTCTCCGCTGTCGCCTGTTCCGTCGGTACTGCCGCCTTGTGATGTTCCGCCGCCCCCAGTGGTACCGCCGCCCTGTGTGGTATCGCCAGTGGTGGTATCGCCTGCAGCGCTCTCGCTAGAGTTGAGGAGATCCATGGCGTTCTTGGCGTTGGCATCGAGAGAGAGCTGGGTGTTGCTGAGCTTGCCGGTAGCACGTGCTCTGAGGCGGTAGCCTTCTACAAACTTGGCGAGGCTCCACTCCTTGATGCTGGCGGCTCCCATCTTGTTGATGATGCCGATGGAGAAGATGGCAAGGTTGTCTATCTTCACTGCCTTGTTCTGGAGTACGAGCTCCTTCACGCAGCTCACCATGTCGGTGAGAAGACCCTTGATGGCACCCTTCGAGAACGGGGTGTTGTGGCTCGCCATGTGTTCGGCGAGTTCATCGATACCGATGGTTTCTGTCACTACTGGTCGCGCATAATATTTGCCATACGCTTCCTTGATTGTCTTGTTCTTGTTTTTCACTAACTTAATGAGAATCATACTTTTAATAATTTAGTTTTAGTAAAAAGCAGTCTGTGTCTCCGCCGAGACCGTTGCTGCATCAACCTCTCTGATTGACGATACAAAGATACAACATTCCCGAACCCCCAACTATGCGATTTGTGCGATTTGCAGGGATTCGGGAAAAAAAGGTTGAAAAAAGTGGTATTTTTTTATGGTTCATCCAGAAATTCGATGATTTCTGCCACTTGTTGCCGGGTATAGAAATGGGAGAACTTGCCGGCGTAGCCCGAACAGAGGCTCTGCTTGAGCTCGGGGCACCGGTTGATCCATCTCACCAGCCGGTTGAGCGCTACCCTGGGGGTAGCGGTGGGAAAGTAGAGCATGGCGAGCTCCGCCTTCCCGTAACTTCTGTCTTCTATCATAATTTGTTCTTTTTAGTCTGTTTTTGTCAGTTGCTTCTTTCTTCTGCCTGTTAGAATAAAATCTCTCCGAAAGATACGGAAATCCCTCCGAAAGATACGGAAATATCTCCGAAAGATAAAAAAATATCTCCGAAGCAGAATTTCCTAAAATGGGAGATCCTCGGGCGGAATATCCTCGCTGCCATCCATCTTCTGGTTGTTCTCTATCTCGTCCGGACGCATCTCTATCACCTTCCAGCCGTTGCCCGTCTTGCGGTGAATCTTCTTGAATCCCAGCACCTCCATGTACTTCGAGATGTCCTTGTTCGACATCGACTGGCGGAAGGCGGGGTTCGTACAGATGCGATCCATCACATCACTCGCCGTAACAAACTTGCAGAACTCGGGCGGCGTATCGGCATCTGGAACACGGTAGAACTTGTTGATGCGCTCGGCTATGTAGTTGTTTACACGGAAATAAAGATTGTGGCGCTGAATCTCCTCGTTCTCCTCCTTCGTAAACCAGTAAACCCAGTCGCAGTGCTCACCCTTGCGGCGCTTCTCTATCACCTCCTGAGCCAGTGCCACAGCCTGGGAGTAGATGCCATCGTAATTGAAGGGGAAGTCGATGGGACTCTTGATCTTCTCGATGCGCCAGATGAGGAAACGGCGGTTCTCGTCATCATCGATGATATGAACCTCATTGCTCGTGGCACAGAACCCCGCATTGTTCTGCAGAATGCAGTCCCACTCGGCATAAGGGATTCGCATGCTGATGTTGCGCTTCGTGATGTTGCTCTTGAAGGAATCCAGGTTCTTGCCGCGCAGACAACTGAACTCATCGAGACACACTATCGCCTTGCTGGCACACATCTGCAGGAAATCCTTGTTCTTGTAGTCGCCCGTAGAATCGTTGGCGAAATACTTGCGCAGATGGGGCGGCAGAAGATGGTCGAAAAACGTGGTCTTGAAGATGCCACCCTTGCCTACGAAAACCATGATAGACTGGTTGGTGACATCGGGCCGCACCCAGCAAACCACCATGTTGACCAGCCATTTCTTGAAGGCATAGGCAAAATCCTCCACCGTATGGCGGTAACCGCCGGTATTCATCACGGTAACCCGATGGGCCAATTCATCGATATAATCAGTTTTTTGGTCCCATTTCGGCAGACTCTTCAGATATTCCTCCATGGGGTTGAATTCGGGACTGAAGTTACTTCTTATCACCGTATCCAGCTTTTTCTGGGTGGTGCAGATGTTCTCCAGTTCCATCTTCACGAACAGGGAATTGCTCACCCGGGTATCCACTTCAGTCCAGTCGAGATAGAGTTTCTCACCGGTGTTGATGGCGCGCACTTCATACTGGTTGCTCAGCGTGTTGTGGTGCATTTCATATCGGGCTCCCAGCCATCCCAGCAGAGCTCTCATGCTGGTATAGCGTTTCTGCTCATCATCTCCCTGCTGTCTTATCTTCCAGGTTCCCAGCCGCTCGGTATGCTTGTAAATCTCTCGTGCCACCCGTTCGGTATCGGCATATTCGCTGCCAAACTTATCTGCCATGTGTTTCACAGCCTCCTCCTTTTCGGCTCCGAAACAGAGGCAGAATGTGGCGTATCTCACTACGTAGCTGTTGTGATGATGCTCCTCAAACCGCTCTTCCCAGCTCTCCGCCAGTTTGTCTACATACTGCAGAATCTCTTCGGTGGTGAGCGTCTTGGGGGGCGCCTCGTCTTCCTGTTTGCGGGGGCTTTTCTTTCTGGTTTTTTCAGCCTCCGTCTGCCTTTTCCTGTTCTGTTCCTCCTGTTGCTTTGTGGCTTTTTCGAAGTTCTCCACCTCCTCCCGGGTGATGGGTAGAACTTCGGCATTCCAGTTGAAGTAAGCCTCGGGGTCGTAAGCCAGTCCGCAGCTTCTCACCATGTCCTGGCATTGCTTGTCGCTGCTGATACCCAGCAGTTTATCGTACATGCTCATGGCTTTCCTGATGGCGAGCAGGTGGAGTTCGGTGGCAGTGAGATTGCATCCTTCAGGACGCATATATCTGAGCAGGATGCGGAATCCCTTGCCCGAGACGGTGATGTAGAAGA
>CAVBFV010000337.1:0-3070 GCA_963594575.1 Lachnospiraceae bacterium
TGGCTTACTACCTCGCTTTTTGCCTCAAATTCATCCAGTAATTGGTACTTTTTCTTATATTCTTCGGCTATTTCAAAACGTAGAAGTTCGGCATTTTTCATCATCAAATCGTAGAGATATTTGCTTACTTCCCGCGTGTTTCCCTTCAGAATTTCACGTGCCTGGCGCATGTTTTCCTGATATTCTTCATAGCTCTGCTTGTTGATGCAGGGTGCTCCGCAGTTGTGGATATGATACTCCAGGCATGGCTTGTATCTGCCTTCAGCAACGCCTTCTTTGGTGATAGGCATTCTGCAGGTGCGGGGCTTATAAAGCTTCTTGATGACCTCTAAAACGGCATACATGCTGCCGATATGAGGGTAAGGACCGAAGAAGGTTCCCACTTTTTTATTGATATGACGAGTCTTGAAAATGCGTGGAAAATACTCGTTTGTTACGCATATAGAGGGGTATGTCTTGCCGTCTTTCAGCAGGACATTGTATCTTGGATTATACTTTTTGATCAGGCTGTTTTCGAGCAAAAGTGCGTCTTCTTCTGTGTTTACGACCGTATAAGATATGTCGTGAATCTTAGAAACAAGCACCTTTGTCTTGTATCTGTCTACCTCTTTATGGAAGTAGGAAGATACTCTTCTCTTCAGATTTTTCGCCTTTCCCACATATATAATCGTATGATTTTCGTCGTAATATTGGTAGCTTCCTGGCTTCTCCGGCATACTTAAAACGATGTTTTTAAGCCTAGCCAAGCGCTCCTCATTCTCTTGTTTCGTCATATTTTTACTTGTTTTTAAAGGGAAAACGAGCGCTACTGTTTCACGTGTAACGGCAACGCTCTAGTGTCTTTTACTGCTTCCTTACTACATTCTCGCAGTATTTCTTGCAGTATTTTTGCAGCTTATAACTGTAATAAAGTAGTTACTTCAACGTCTGGATCAAAGGAATTTCTGCCTTCGAAATTCTCGTTTACGAGTTCGATGATGAAGTTGGCATATACCTTTTTCGGATGGAATTTCTTTACCAGATCGCATGCTGCTTTCATGGTTCCACCGGTGGCGAGGAGGTCATCGTGGAGGAGTACGATGTCGTTCTCATTGATGGCATCTTCGTGGATTTCGATGGTGTCGATGCCATATTCCTTAGCATAACTTTCCTGTACGGTTTTGCATGGAAGTTTGCCCGGTTTGCGGCATAAAACTACGCCGGCTCCGAGACGTATTGCGAGTGCAGAAGACATTACGAAACCGCGTGATTCGATGCCTACAATTTTGGTGATTCCTTTGTCTTTGTAGAGTTCGTACATCTCATCGCTGATCTCTTTTAAAGATGCAGGATTCTTGAAAAGGGTTGATACATCGCGGAAGTTTACACCCTTGATTGGCCAATCTGGAATGCAACGCAGATTGTCTAATAATAGCTGATTGTTCATTACTTTTTATGCTTTAAATTGATACTTATTTTGCTCTTTTTTCTTGTTCCTTTTTATGGGCTTTTTGCCCGTTTGTTTTTGCGTTTTGCTTGATTTTATCTGCTTTTGTTTCACGAATTGCTGAAGTTTTACTTTAACCGCAAAACACTTGATGCAACCTTCCTTAAGCGGTTGAGCATCAAATGTTTTGTTGATAGTCTGTTTCACGTGAAACATTGAGAATTCCCTTGTTTCTCGCTGTGAAACGGCTTATCTTCCGAGTAATACGAGCATCACGTTGATATCGCTTGGTGATACACCCGGAATTCGGCTTGCCTGTGCCAAGGTTTCCGGGTCGATGCGCTCGAGTTTCTGGCGTCCTTCTGTGGAGATTTCGTGGAGCTCGGAATAGTTGAAACGGCCCTTGATTTTGATGTCCTCCAAACGGTGCATCTTGTCGGCAATGAGACGCTCTCGTTCGATGTAACCTTTGTACTTCATCTTGATTTCTGCAGCTTCCGTTATCTCTTCCTTTCGGTTGGCTGGCGTTTCCAGTGCAGCCTTCAGGTCCGGAATAATCTCCGAAAGATTCGTGAGGTTCAGATGCGGACGAGCGATGAGGTCGATGAGCTTGCAGCCGGCGCGAAGTGGAGTAGTACCGAGTGCTTCCAGTTTCGGATTTATCTCATCCTTCTTGATAGGATAGTTGGCGCAGAATTCAATGATTCTTTCGATGGCTTCTTTTTTCTCTATCCACCAGTCGTAACGATCGCGCTTGGCAATTCCGAGTTCGTATGCTTTTTCGGTGAGTCGGGCATCGGCATCGTCCTGACGGAGGAGAATGCGGTATTCGGCTCTGGAGGTAAACATACGGTATGGTTCGTCAACTCCCTTTGTGGTGAGATCATCGATGAGTACGCCGATATAACTCTCATCGCGGTTCATCTCGAATGTCTTGTCGCCAACACAATGCAAGGCTGCGTTGATTCCTGCCACGGTTCCCTGTCCTCCTGCTTCCTCATAACCGGTGGTTCCGTTCACCTGTCCGGCAAAGAATAGACCTTTGATGATTTTCGACTCCAGTGAATGTTTGAGTTGGGTAGGGTCGAAGTAATCGTATTCGATGGCGTATCCCGGTCTGTAAATCTTGGCATCTCTCAAAGCAGGAATCTCGTGAAGTGCATTCAACTGGATATCCATCGGCATGCTCGAAGAAAAACCGTTCAGATACATCTCGTTCGTATCTTCGCCTTCCGGCTCCAGGAAGAGCGGATGCTGATCCTTGTCGGGGAAGGTGACGAGCTTCGTTTCTATACTCGGACAGTAACGTGGACCGGTACTCTGAATCTGACCATTATATAAAGGTGAGTCAGCGAGACCGCTTTTTAAAGTTTCGTGTACCTTCTTGTTGGTGTAGCAAGTCCAGCAAGGCAATTGTTTCAGAACCCGATGTTCTCCCATGTAAGAGAATTGGTGGAAATCGCTATCGCCCGGCTGTTCTTCCATATCTTCGAAATGAACACTTCTCTTGTCAATTCTGACCGGAGTTCCGGTTTTCATTCTGGCTGTAGTGATACCCCATCGGGTGATGCTCTCCGTAAAGTTGTGTACGGCAGGTTCGGCGCATCTTCCGCCTTCTACCATCTTTCTTCCTACATGCATCAG
>CAVBFV010000338.1:0-3057 GCA_963594575.1 Lachnospiraceae bacterium
GAATGTTTGGAGATAAAAAATAAAAGGTGTATATTTGCAGCGTGATTACTATTTAAAAAGAGGAGGTAAATATGGATAGATTTCAAATTATACGTATAATTCATGACTATATGTCTAGGAAGCCTGTGTTGAGGGCATGGATCTTTGGGTCTTTTGCTCGTGGTGAAGAAAAGGCTCAGAGCGATATAGATATTCTCTTTGTCCCCGATTTTGAGCATGGTTCGTTTACTTTGCTTACCCATGGAGGAATGTATGAGGATTTGAAGCAACTGCTAGGTCGTGAAGTTGACTTGGTAGTTGATGGCTCTTTGCGTCCGTATGCTCAGGAGAGTGTGGAACGAGATAAAATCTTGGTATATGAGAGAGCTAGTTAGGGATAAAGGAAGATTGGAAGACATTGTGGAGTATTCTTCCAACGTACTCAAAATCATTGATGGGATAGATTGGGAACATTATTGTGGGGAATGATGAACTTGTTCTTCTATACTCTTGGGGCCTCAATCGCAACAAGGGCATTTGCAGATTATGTCGGCAAATGCCCTTGTTGGCTTATATTGCAAATTCTTTATTCAACCATTTCCGCATACCTTTTGAACAGCTCAGCTACGCAGTCGCTCTCCGTCATCTTGGTGGAGAAGCCGTAGGCTGCCATCACGGCTCGGTCGTTCTGGCGATGGGCTTGTAAAAGCTCCTTCGGCATGAGCGTAGGGTCATAGAGGTCGGCGAGCGAGGAGTCGGGGTATAGGGCGCGGGCATCGAGTATAGCCTGGGCACTCTGCTCTATCTTTGCCTTTTGCTCGGCTGTGGGCGTAGGCCAAGGGAAGTTGTTATACACCACGTCCTTGCTGTAGCGATAGTCGCTCTTCAGGCGACCGCACACCGCTCGCATCCATGCCATGTGGACGTTCGATTCCAAGATGCCGAAGTGGTAGAGGGTGGCGGAAGGGATGAGAAGCACAATCAGGCTTTTTGATGCTGCTATCTTTTTGCATAAAGTAAGCAGTTTTTGTATATCTATTCACTATTTGTAAGTTTTTTGCCAATTAATTGCATAAAATTATCAAATTATTAGCGTATATCGAAAATAATGTGTAACTTTGCAGCCGCAAACAGTTATCAATTATCAAGAAGGCGGCTATAAGTTCCGCTAATGAGTATTAAGTTAGAAGAAAATGGCATATACAAGATTGAGTGCTGCCGAAGCGGCAGCGATGATTAACGATCAAGATACAATCGGATTGAGTGGTTTCACACCAAACGGCGTGCCTAAGGCAACCTTCCGCGAACTCTCCAAGAGAGCCGTGGCTGAGCACGAGGCGGGCAGACCTTTCCAGGTGGGCATCCTCACGGGTGCTTCTACCTCGCAGAGTATCGAGGGTGACATGGCAGCAGCCCATGCCATCAAGTTCCGTGCGCCATTTTCTACCAACAAGGACTTTAGAACTCATACCAACCTGGGCGAGATTGATTACGAGGATATGCACCTCGGTCACATGGCTGAGCGCCTGCGCCGCGGCTTCTATGGCGAGATAGACCTTGCCATCATCGAAGTATCAGATTTGGAAGAAGGCGAAACCACCTGCAAGGCTTTCCTGACCTCTGCCGGCGGCATCGTTCCTACCATCGCCCGTCTTGCCAAGAAGGTGCTCATCGAGAAGAATACCTTCCACAGTCCTGCTTCCCGCTATCTGCACGATGTATATGAGATAGCAGAATGCCCATTCCGCACCCCTATTCCTATCATGAACGTAGGTGATAGAATCGGTAAGGAGTATGTGGAGATTGATGCCCGCAAGATTATCGGTGTGGTGGAATGCAACATTCCGGAAGAGGCTCGTGCCTTCAAGCCGCTCGACCCTGTAACCGAACAGATGGGACACAACGTGGCTGATTTCCTGGTCAGCGACCTGAAGAAGGGGCATATTCCTCCTCAGTTCCTGCCTTTGCAGAGCGGGGTGGGCGTAACATCCAATGCTGTTCTTGAGGCATTGGGCCAGAATCCTAACGTGCCGGTATTCAGCGTTTATACAGAGGTGGTTCAGGATGCCGTAGTGAAATACATGCGCGAGGGAAGAATCAAGGATGCTTCCTGCTCTTCGCTCACCGTTACCAACGATACATTGAAAGAGGTGTATGATGATATTGATTACTTCAAGAAGCATCTCACCATCCGCCAGAGCGAGATTTCAAACTCTCCTGAGGTCATCCGCCGACTGGGTGTCATCGCCATGAACACCGCTATCGAGTGTGATATCTACGGCAACGAGAACTCCAGCCACATCTGCGGCAGCAAGCTGATGAATGGTATCGGCGGTTCGTGCGATTACGAGCGCAATGGTTACATCTCTATCTTCACCACACAGAGTACCACCAAGAACGGCTGCATCTCTGCCATCGTTCCTATGTGCAGCCATGTAGACAGTACCGAGCATGATGTGGATGTGATTGTTACCGAACAGGGTGTAGCCGATCTTCGTGGCAAGGGCCCATTGCGCCGTGCCAAGGAGATTATCGAAAACTGTGCGCATCCAGATTACCGTCCGATGCTCCGAGAGTATCTGAAGTTTGCCGAGAAGGGCCACGAGCCTCAGAGCATGCGTGCCGCCCTCGCCATGCACGATACCTTCCTGAAGAAGGGCGACATGAGACTGACAGATTTCGGAGAATATCTGAAATAACTCAAGAAACAATACACATTTTCTAGGCGTAAGGCATACGCCTAGAAAAGTTTTTTCTCTTTTTATCCCTCACATCCATCACGTTTTCCATTTTCGAAACCACAACTATTTGATAATGAAGTATTTGCCTATTTTACACAGCGTGATAGATTGACGAAATGTTTACAATATCCATCACGCTATCCCTCACGATTTGGGGTTATCTATCACGTTTTTCTGCTTATCGTTATGCAAAAGAAACCGAATTTGTTTACGAGTAAAGCAAAATCCCTTGCCGATGGGGCGAAAAGCGGGTACGATACGTATCGGTTCGTTTCAGCTTATGAAAGTACGTATTTTTTATAAGTGATTGAGAATGAGATAAGTTTTTATCTCATAA
>CAVBFV010000339.1:0-3055 GCA_963594575.1 Lachnospiraceae bacterium
ACAGTACCACGTGCCATGGCTGCCAACGAATTCATGGATGGAGTATAACTGTAAAACTGATCTACCAGAACATCTGCTTCATCCAGCATCCGGCAATATTCATCATAGTCTACTCCTTCTACATATTTGAGTTCTATCTTACCAGGATTTTTCTTTGCCAGAATTTCCACAAAATGAGCTATCTTTAAAGCACCTTTCAGATACTCGCGCTTGGGTTGTAAACCTACAAGCACTTTGATAACCTCACCATTCCCTTTCTGCCTGTTTTCATCTATAGCAGGAATTATCATCGGGAGAGGAATATAGTAGAGTTTTTTATGAAATTCAGAAATATCGTAACAGAGGTAATATTCATAAAGACAGGCTATCAAAGCATCAGAATGATAAGATACAGTATGCCAGCACTTATCAAACTGAGGCATGAAATGAAAAGCCATACGCTCTTTATTCTCCTCGATATTCTGTAATTTACCATTCCAAAAAGTATCAGAATAAGCTGGAATACCCTTGGCCTGTTGTCTGAACAGATGTGGGTCATCGGCAAAACAGCCTTTAATGATTCGCTTATTGGTAAACTTGAGAAACCAGAATATCAGCATGTTCCACCAACCCATCAAAGGCACAAATTGATAGTTATGTACCTGAACAATATCATTTCCACATATCTTATGAAGATTGCAGACAATTTTCCACAACACCATAAGCCCGCTCCATCTTCCATAACGCTCCATATTACGGCGCAAGTCGATGTCACGAGGAGAGTTGTGCCAATCATTGCCGTCGGACATCAGCGTTACCTGATGTCCAAGTTCTACTAATCCCTTTTTGAGAGTATTATGTAGCAAACTAGACTCACCTACCAACAGAATCTTCATAACTTTATATGATACTTATTTATAAGATACTTGAATATAAGAAACTTAAGACAATTCAATATACCTATTTTCTACAATATAATCAGATTTGCGCAGTCCCATGCTTACCACCAGTTTTATGGCCATTTTCTCCAGGCAGAACTTCAATGGCATCCAGCGCTTTTCTTTTTCATCACGCCAAGGACTCATCGCTTTATACTTATCAAATTCCTTTTTCCATGGATGCTTGCAGTTCTTATACCATGGTTTAGGAATACCCGTAAAATGGATAATGGCCGGATGAGCCTGAGCTTCCAATATCTGTTCATCAAATTCCCAGGAGATAAGAGAATAACGCAAATCAAACCAATACTCATTCAGTACATTATATCTGATAGGTAATACCAACTTAGAATTCTTAAACAGATAGTTCAGTACATCCTGATCATGACATCTCAACCTTTCCGTATTAGATTTCACATAATCAAAGAATTTGAGAAGCACCTGCTTTTCACGCCAATATTTCAGATTGACAACTAACATACCTGCATTAAAATACCCCAAAGTTTGGGGATAACGCAAGCGATTATAGTGTTCTATCTTATTATTATAACTATCTGGAACAGCAGCAATTGCATAGTTTTCAACAGAAGTATTCCACAATTCAACAAGTTTATCCACAACCAGAATATCGCCATCCAGATAGATAACCTTATCAATATCAGCAGGCAGAATTTCCGTAAGATACAAACGATAATAAGTAGCAAACGAAGTTCCTACATGATCTACTTGAAAATCCAGACCAATTGGAAAATGTTTGAAGATATCATCATTAATTAGATAGAAATGAATATTTTGCTGATAACGAGCAGCTATGGTTCTGATAGAATCCAATAATGCAGCAGAATCCTGATCATGCAAGAGATGTACATTGACAACTTCTCCTCTGTTGCTCTCAAACAAAGAGGTCAACATGATACCGGTCGGCATGATATATTTACTATCAGTAGAACAAACTATTTCCATTTTTATGTTTTTTGTACTACTATTAATACGTAAATTAAATCTTTTTATTATCTTTGCAGTCATAAAAAAGAATAACTTATGCAGAAAGAATTAATATCAGAGATATCTTCACCATTGGTGAGTTTCATCATTACTACAAGCAACCATCAGAAGGAACATCTTGTAGAATGCATCAATAGTATCCTTCAGCTTTCGCTCAATGCCAAAGAGAGGGAAATAATTCTCGTTGATGATGGTAGCGAAGAATTGGTAGCCAGCCAGATAAAAGAGTTGCTGGATAACCTGCTCTATTTAAGATTACCAGGCTTAGGCAGCAGTATGGCACGCAACTATGGCATATACTTAGCCAAAGGAAAATACATCCAGTTTATAGAAGGAGATGATTATCTTCTTCAGCCAACCTATGAACATTGCCTTGACATCGTGAGATTCCACGAACCAGATATCGTTACATTCTGTTTCAGCAAGGATGAAACAGGAGAACCATCTTACGAACTCCCTACCCCAATCAGCGGCACAGAATACCTCAACAACAATACCCTTTTAGGCTCAGCCTGTTCCTATATATTCCGCCGCGCCATTGTGGGTAGCCTGTTATTCTCACCAAACATCAGTTTCGGCGAGGACGAGGAATTCACACCACAACTCTTCTTACGGGCAGAACGAATATTCAAGACTCAGACCTCACCTTATTATAATAGAGTGGACAAATACGCACCTGGTGAATTAGAAAATAAGGATAAGATAGATATCCACATGGACAATAAACTGGAGGTGATTCTACATCTTCAGAAGTTGCTCGATACGGTTCCTGTAGCAGAGCGCCAGGCACTCAACCGCCGTATAGCCCAGCTCTCGATGGATTATCTGGTTAACAATATCCGTTTGAAGCATTCATTGATATCCTTGAATCATGCCATCAGAGAATTAAGGAAACACGGATTATATCCTCTTCCGAACAAAGAATATACCAAGAAATATATGATGTTCAGAAAGATGATAGGTACATACGTAGGACGAATTGCACTTCTCTTTCTTATCAAGAAATAAATGAATGAAGGCATAAAGATTTCTCCCATCCGGATAAGCATACAGAGGAATAAGAGAAAATCCTATATAAAATCGGGTAGGAGGTAAATGCTAATCACAAAAGGCATTTGCCTCCTATTTTCACA
>CAVBFV010000340.1:0-3024 GCA_963594575.1 Lachnospiraceae bacterium
CAAGGGATTTTAAGTCCCTCGTGTCTACCAATTCCACCATTGCGGCATGGTAAACAATAAAAGAGAGCGGAAAACGGGACTCGAACCCGCGACCCCGACCTTGGCAAGGTCGTGCTCTACCAACTGAGCTATTTCCGCAACAAAAAAAATAAATGGTGAAGAGGAGGAGACTCGAACTCCCACGACACAATTGTCACTACCCCCTCAAAGTAGCGCGTCTACCAATTCCGCCACCTCTCCAAGTATATTGCCATCAATTATCTAACCAAGATAAAACTTGATGTTGTTTTCAAAAAAAATGAGCGGAAAACGGGACTCGGACCCGCGACCCCAACCTTGGCAAGGTTGTGCTCTACCAACTGAGCTATTTCCGCGTTATGTGGGTGCAAAGGTAATGCTATTTCTTTAAATCTCCAAACGATTTACATTTTTTAAGACGAGAAAACGCTATTTTTTTTGTTTGCACTCTGTTTCTGCTTAGTTTCCCACGTATATATCGGTTCCTTTGCCGCCGTAGGTTACCCGATATTGCATCAGCGGCTTATCGCTTTTGCTCTTTCCGCCGCTTGTGATGGTTCCGTTTTCCAGACTGTAGATGCGTTTGCATTTGTCGCAAATTACCGATTGGCGGTTGCCGGTCCATTCCAGCGGATAGTTGGTTCCGCCATATTGTTCCAGGCAGTTGGGGCATTGGCGGTCCCAAGCTACAGGTCCGCTGAAGTTTGTAAGTCCCATGATGAAGCCGTTTTTTCTGGCATCTTTAGGGTCGTTGCCTGCTCCCAGATAGGTATAGTTGGCATAATTCTCCTTGGCGGTAGAGAGAACGATGGTTTCCGTCTGGTTTTTCCCATCGTTTAATGTAGAATAGATATTCCAGGCTCCATTCACCTTTTTGGCACTAACCATCGTGTAGACGCCCGTTCCGTTGAGGGCTGTTTCCAGACTTGTGCCCGGATGGTATTGCGACTTGAAGTAGAACTGGCAGGGATATTTTGTGCTGATGCTGTTTTCTGCATCGCACGAACAAAGTAAGAGCATGGCTATTCCAACCATGCTCTTCACCTTATTATATATATATACCTTATTATATATGCTATTCTTCATGCAGAAACCTTTCAGTTTTTATTTCAGAAGATTCTTCTCGGCATTCTCCATGCGCTCGAAGTGGAACTCAGAGAGGGTCTGCTCCATCAGCGCCTGAATCTTGTCGTTGCAGAGGTTGCCGATGCTGCCCTCATGAGTATGATGAATATCCTTGTTTGGCTTGAATTCGCCAGCCTCGATTTCCAGTCCTACCTTCTTGTAAGCATCGCGGAATGGCATTCCGTTGGCTGCAAGCTGGTTCACTTCTTCTACTGAGAACATAGGGTCGTAGCGAGGATCGTCAAGAATATGCTCGTTCACCTCCATCTTGTTGATGATGTAGGCAGCCATCTGCAGACAGTCCTTCAACTCGTCGAAGGCAGGGAGGAACACTTCCTTGATAATCTGGAGATCGCGGAAATAGCCTACTGGCAGGTTGTTCATGATGAGCATTACCTGCTGTGGAAGGCTCTGGAGCTTGTTGCTCTTGGCACGAATCAACTCGAATACGTCTGGATTCTTCTTGTGTGGCATGATGCTCGAACCGGTGGTGCACTCCTTAGGCAATTTCACGAAACCGAAGTTCTGACAGTTGAACATGCAGGCGTCGAAAGCCATCTTTGCCAAAGTTCCTGCCACGGTAGCCATGGCGAAAGCCACGTTGCGCTCCATCTTTCCTCTGCCCATCTGTGCATAAACCACATTATAGTCCATGCTGTCGAAACCGAGAAGTTCGGTGGTCATGGTGCGGTTCAATGGGAATGAACTTCCATAGCCGGCAGCGCTACCCAATGGGTTGCGGTTGGTCATGCGGTAAGCAGCCTGAAGGAAGAGCATGTCATCGGCAAGTCCTTCAGCATAAGCGCCAAACCAAAGACCGAATGATGAAGGCATAGCCACCTGCAGATGGGTGTAGCCTGGCATCAGCACGTCCTTATACTGGTTGCTCTTCTGAATCAGCTCGTCGAAGAGAATCTTCACGGCATCCACAATCTCCTTCAACTCATGACGGGTGAAGAGTTTGAGGTCTACGAGAACCTGGTCGTTGCGTGATCTACCCGAATGAATCTTCTTGCCCATGTCGCCAAGTTTCTGGGTGAGCATCAGTTCTACCTGGGAATGAACGTCTTCCACGCCGTCTTCTATTACGAATTCGCCCTTGTCGGCGATGGCGTAGATGTTTTTCAGTTCGGCAAGGAGCTGGGTGAGTTCATCTTTCTCCAGGAGTCCGATGCTTTCGAGCATGGTGATGTGTGCCATACTGCCCAGAACGTCATACTTGGCGAGATAGAGGTCGAGTTCGCGGTCTCTTCCTACGGTGAATCTTTCAATTTCCTTGTTTACTTCGAAGTTCTTTTCCCAAAGTTTATGTGCCATAATTTCTTTATTTATTAATCCTGGTAAGGAATCATCGCAAGCGCATCAGCAATTTTTTCGATGCCTTCCTGCAATGGCTTCTTCACCATACCCTTGATAAACATGTTAAGTTCTGCCTTGATGGTGAGTTTCATTTTGCATGAGAACTCGCCTGTAGGGAGCAGCTGAATCCAGAAGTTGAAAGGAACAGGGCTGTTTTCTGTTTCAAACTTGATGGTCTTAGGCTCTTCGCGGTCGATGATGCGCATCTTGATTTCACCCACCATAGGTGCTGTGATAGAGATGCTGTCGCTATCAAACTTGAGGTCCTTCAGCTTTTCCATTTCCTTTCTCTTGTCCTCAGGAATCTGGTCTTTCACCTGCTCGAAGCGGTCTTTGAGCATCTGCAGGTTGTTCAGATCGCTCAATGTACGGTAAACAGATTCCTGCTTGTGAGGAATCTGTTTGATATTACTTTCGAATGTACTTGTACTCATTATTGATGGGTCAGCTTGATTACTTCTTCCAGTTAGCTGGGTCCTTGCGCCACTCGTGGAGCAACTCTACGTCTTCCTGCTTGATGTA
>CAVBFV010000341.1:0-3024 GCA_963594575.1 Lachnospiraceae bacterium
ACAAGCACCACTTCAAGTTTGGCAACTTTGAGCCAGACTTGCAGGTGGGTGCCTATGGAGAATACCGCAGCCGAGAATACCAGACCCGCAACTTCATCTACAACTGGAATGTTTCAGCTAACAACATGCCATCCGGCTTCCGCCACAGCGACATCCCTACCCTGCTCTCCAGCGAGGCGAACATGGGTTACGACAAGCTGTATCTTCTGGAAGAAAAGCAGATGCGCAATAACTACCGCGGACACAACACCTTAGGCGCAGGATACCTGGCGATGTCTCTCCCCTTTGGCAAACTCGGCATCCACGCCGGTGTCCGCTTCGAGCATAATGATATGGAACTCATCTCCAATTCCCGTGACTACGAGAAGAGTGAATCGAGCCGTCATTACAAGACCGATGATGTTTTTCCATCTCTCAATACAACATATAAGATTAGCGACCAGCATCAGGTGCGACTGTCGTATGGCCGCAGTATTAACCGACCGGAATTCCGTGAAGTATCGTCGTCGGTGTATTACGACTTCGACCTTGCCAGCAATGTGCAGGGAAACACTGAGTTGAAGAACTGTTATGTCGATAACCTCGACCTGCGATATGAGTGGTATCCATCCCGTGGAGAGCTCATTTCGCTGGCAGTCTTCTACAAGCACTTCGATTCTCCTATCGAGTGGACCTACACGGTGGCTGGCGGCACAGACTTGATTTATTCTTACAAGAATGCGAAGAGTGCCAACAATTACGGTGTGGAGCTGGACATCAGAAAGAATCTCGGATTCATAGGATTGAAGGACTTCAGCTGGTCGTTTAACGGTGCTCTGATTAAGAGCAAGGTGCAGTTTGAGAAGGGAGCGAAGGAAGAAGACAGACCTATGCAGGGACAGTCGCCATACCTTATCAACACCGGCATCTTCTATAAGAACGAGCCATTGAAGATGGATATCGCCCTGCTCTACAACCGCATCGGCAAGCGAATCATCGGTGTGGGCAGAAGCGAGGGAAGCACGGGCGATGACTCCAACTCCCGAGTGCCTCACAGCTACGAGATGCCTCGCAACACCATCGACTTCTCGCTGGCTAAGAAATTCGGCGACCATCTGGAACTGAAGCTCAACGTAAGAGATCTTCTTGCAGAAAAGATATATTACAAGCAATTTGCCGATGTAACGTATAGCGACGGAAGCAAGAAGCAGGTTGAAGAGATAGCAAGATGCTACAAACCGGGCAGAAACATCGGCTTGCAGGCTATCTATAAATTTTAGAGACTATCCGTAGAATTTCAAGTCCGTAGAATTTCAAGAAAGATAATATTAGATGTTTATTTGATAAAACAGGAAACAATGATGAAAAAGATGTATTTTTTAGGATGCATGGGCATCCTCGCAGCATCTGCCATGTTGAGCAGCTGCAGCAGTGACAATGACGATCCAACTCCTTCTCCAAATCCTGGATCAGAAGTAGTTTACAAGTGGACAACCGATGGCGGTTTGAAGGCTTGCGACCACATTCTCTTCGGAACAGATGACAAGGAAAACGCCAACGGTACACAGATTGGCAACGGCGACCAGGAGTTCGTTTTCACAGGCAAGCAGACCTTAAAGAAAGGCACTTACCTCCTCAAGGGATGGGTATATATTGCAGATGGTGCTGAGCTTACCATCGAACCGGGAACTATCATCAAGGGCGACAAGCAGACCAAGGCGGCACTCATCGCAGAGCGTGGCGGTAAGCTCATCGCCAAGGGTACTGCCACAGAGCCTATCGTCTTCACATCTGAAGAGGCTGCAGGCAGCAGAAAGCCTGGCGACTGGGGTGGCATCATCCTCTGCGGTAAGGCTAAGAACAACCAGACTGAGCAGCAGATAGAGGGTGGTCCTCGTACCAAGCATGGCGGCGCAGATGATGCAGATAATTCTGGCACTTTAAGCTATGTGCGCATCGAGTTTGCCGGTTATCCATTCCAGAAGGATAAGGAAATCAACGGTTTGACCTTCGGTTCTGTAGGTTCTGGCACACAGATAGACCACGTTCAGGTATCTTATTCCAATGATGATTCCTTCGAGTGGTTTGGTGGTACCGTGAACTGCAAGTATCTCGTAGCCTACAAGGGTTGGGATGATGATTTCGATACCGATAACGGTTTCTCTGGAAAGGTGCAGTATGGTCTTTCACTGCGTGACAGCAAGATAGCCGATACCTCTCAGAGCAACGGTTTCGAGAGCGACAACTGCGCCGATGGTGCTACAGTGGATCCTCGTACCAAGGCAACCTTCTCTAACATCACCTTCGTAGGTCCTAAGGTATTGGATTCTAAGTTCCAGAACACCACCGATTATATCACAGCCGGAGCATACAATCCAAACAACGGTTCAGCCCTCGGCAAGTTCCAGTCTGCCATGCAGATTCGCCGTTCTTCTAACCTCAACTGCATCAACTCGGTGGCCTTAGGCTGGCCTATCGGATTGATCATCGATGGTGAGAAGGGAAATACCGTGAAGGATGCCAAGGACAAGAAGTTCAAATTACAGAATGTATATTTCGCTGGTATGGATGCCGTAGGTACCGATGCCAACAAGAAGTACGAGGATTATCTCTACGATGCAGCAGCGAAGAAGGATCTCGACAAGAACCAGAAGTCATACAGCAACACCTTCTTCTTCTCAGAGCCAAGCAACAAGTATTTTGACAGTTGGACCTCATTGGTAGGTACAGATGGTTATACTCCTATCGCCGGCAGTCCGTTGCTCGGAGCCGCAAGTTTCACCGGCTGGACAGGTTTCGACACCGTAACCTACATCGGTGCCTTCGACGGCAGCAACAACTGGATGAGCGGTTGGACCAACTTCGACCCTCAGAATGCAAAGTACTAAAGAAGAATAGCTAATTTCTATTTTGACTATAAGGTTTTCTTTTATTGGGGCATGGCGCAGTGATTTGCGCCATGCTTTTTTTGTTGGGTTATGGAGGGAAACGAGGGTGTGTCATAAGTCCATGACGCACCCTTTTTCGCAAAAAACGCCTACTTGC
>CAVBFV010000342.1:0-3001 GCA_963594575.1 Lachnospiraceae bacterium
GCAGTACGGCTCAGGTTGTTGATGGAGGCATAATCGCCTAGGGTGAGGACTCCGTTCTTCTCTATCACCTCCAGGGCTCGGGCGATGCGCTCTTCCCTGGAATAGAGCTGCTTACGGATAACCTTTACGCCACCCATATCACGCTCCAGGTCACGGTCGGTTTCACGCTTCACATCCTTGATAAACTCAGGAGACGCCTTGAAGTTGATGTCCTTCACGCCCACCTTGCGATACGTCATCTTATCATCTGGATTCAGAATTTCCCTAGGCTTCTCATCCTCGAAAGCGAGGGAGAGGGAGAAGGTGCCGAAACCTTCCAGATTCACATTGTAACCCATGGAGAGCATATCTGTCAGCATATCAACCACATCGGTCAATACAGCCTCCGTGGTACTTTCCGAAATACCGCGATGGTAGTTCTGCATCATCTTGACGAACTCTTTTCTGGATAGTGTACGGTTGGTCACCATCTTGGGATAAACTCTGCGTTTGCCATCATAGCGCATATCCCCCATTTCCTGCAATTTGTACTTAGCCATATCAGTTTCCTTTCCTATTTTAGTTTATTAGTATTTCTTATTGCAGCAGCCTTTACATCCTATAGTATTTATTGTTATACTTAAGAAGAAAAGACCACAAACCTAGGAAGAAAAGTATTTAATCCTAGGAGAAATCTCTGTTCATAGACATCGAACCGACATTCAAAGTCTTTGAACGGCGATTCATAAACACTGAACGGACATTCAATGTTTATGAACGAAGATTTCTACCTTGCAAAGATACAACTTTATCAGATATAAAACAAGACTTTTCCTGAATATCTTTACTTTTCCGGCCATAATTCTTCGTTTTTTGAGCTTATTTCTTTGCGTATCCCAAATAATTGTGTTAACTTTGTAGTCAGATTGCAAACCAAAGGTCAAAGGATTGCAAGCAAAAGACTAAAGGATTGCAAGCAAAAGACAAAGCAAAAGACTAAGATTAGACATTCTTATGAGTATGAAGATATTAGCAACCAGCGACTGGCACCTGGGCAACCTGTTTCACGGCAACGACCGTCTGCCGGAACACAAGCATTTCCTGAAATGGCTCCTGGAGCAGATAGCTGAACAAAAGCCCGATGCTCTCCTCATCGCAGGAGACATCTTTGATAACGGAAATCCATCGGCAGCGGCACAGACCGTTTATTACGAGTTTCTTGCCGATGCTACCCAACTGTGCCCGAACATGCAGGTCATCATTACCGCCGGCAACCACGATTCCGCCAGCCGACTGGAGGCTCCCCGTCCGCTGCTCACCCGATACCATGTGGAAATAAGAGGAAACGTAAGGAAAATCTGGCAGCAGGGAGAAAGCGGGGACGATGATAAAACCGGCGGACATTGGATCTATTCCTTCGATGACCTCATCATCCCCGTAACCAACGAGGAAGGAGAAGAAGTCATCATCCTCGCCGTACCTTTCCTAAGGAGCGATGTGGTACAGAACGCCAGTTACTCGCAGGGAGTCAACGACTTTCTGAGAGAACTGACGGCTGAGGCTCGAAAGAAATACCCGGGCAGGAAGTGCATCATGATGGCACACATGTACGCCAAGGGTTCGGATATCGCCAAAAAGGATGCGAGCGAGAAAATCATCATCGGCGGACAGGAGGAAGTGGACCTGGAAGGATGGAACGACCATCCCGACTATATGACTTGCGGACACATCCACAAACGGCAACATATCTGGAACACCGACTGGGCAAGATATACGGGAAGTATCCTCCCGATGTCGTTTGCCGAGAAAGACTACACCCACGGCATCGACCTCATCACCATAGAACACGGAGAAGAGGAAGAAGGAAAGGAAACCGGCAAGAGCAAGGAATGGAAAGTAGATTTTCTGGAATACAAGCCTCAGCACGCCCTCCGCATCCTGCCCGAAGATGAGGAAGAGCTGACCTTCAAGAAATGGCAGAAGCTCATCAATTCTGAACTCTCGGAGAGAACCGACGGCGAACTGAGCGACCACTTCGACTACGTGACGCTGAAGGTGAAACAGGAGAAACTGACCAGCGATGACATCAAGGAACTGGAGAAACTCGTCAACGAAAAGGATGCCGTGCTCTGCAAAATCCAGCGCATCATCCCACAACTGGACCTCTCTACCATCCAGGGTTCCCAGCACATTACCAGCATAGAAGACATCATCAACCGTCCTCCGCTCGATACGCTGAAAGAAGCCTTCGCCATCAGGCACAACGCTCCGATGAACGAAAGACAGGAGAAAATGTTATCCGATTTATTAACGACATCATCATTATGAAATTCCTACAACTCGAAATACTCAACCTCGCTTCGCTTGACAAACAGGGAGGCGAGGTCATCAACTTTGAAGAAGGTGCCTTAGGCGAGAGCACCATCTTCAGCATCGTAGGTCCGACGGGAAGTGGCAAGTCTACCCTACTCGACGCCATCTGCCTGGCTCTCTACAACCGCGCCCCTCGCTACCCCAGGAAGAAAGGCGACAAGAACCAGAACATCGAGATTTTCGGAGCTGCCGATGCCAGCGAAAGTAACCGTCTGGCTCCTACCGACAGCCGAAACATCCTGACCCGAGGCAAGAAGGAAGGCTACAGCAAACTCACCTTCCTTGCCAACAACGGCAGCATCTACCGCGCAGAATGGCACGTCAGATTCCAGAGAGTGCGCTACGAGAACGCCAAGACTGCGCTCTATAAAATCACGAGAAACGGAGAAGAGATGACGGAAGAAACTGCCGACTGGAACGAACTGCCAAACATCATCGGACTGGACTACGACCAGTTTCTCCGTACCGTACTCATCGCCCAAGGCTCGTTTGCCAACTTCCTGACGGCAAAGGAAAACGAGCGGTACGAACTCCTGGAAAAACTCATCGGATGCGAGGAAACTTATACGAACATCGCTACTGAAATCAAGAAGGCGAAAGACCAGGCGACGGATGCCTACAACCAGATGGCAGCATCGGTGGAAGCCGT
>CAVBFV010000343.1:0-2974 GCA_963594575.1 Lachnospiraceae bacterium
TCCTTACCCAGCGTACCGGTCTCGACCCTAACCGCAAGGACCCAGTTTCCAGTGCCGGTCATGCCGATATCGTAGAAGATGGCAAGGGCAACTGGTGGGCTGTATTCCTGGCTTGCCGTCCATACGAGGAAGATATGTACAACACAGGTCGCGATACTTATCTCCTGCCAGTAACATGGAAGGATGGATGGCCAGAGATTCTTGCCAAGAACACTCCTATCTCTAGCGTTGGAGAAAAGGCTGGCTTGAAACCTGCAGAAAAGAATGAGTTCTCAGGCAACTTCTCTTATGTGGATAACTTCGAGGTAGATAACAACAAGGCGGGTCTGAAGGAGTTGAATCCTCGCTGGATGTTCCTCCGCGACTTTACAGATTGCTACAAGGTAGAGAATGGCAAATTGAAGATGAACCTCCTGCCAGGCAATATCTACAAGCGTGAGCCGATGTCAGCTATCTGGGCTCGTCAACAGCACGGCACATTCACAGCAGAGACTGAAATCAACTTTACTCCTCGCAACGACAAGGATATCGCAGGTCTGGCACTTCTCCAGAAGGAAGACCACAACTTCGTATTGGGTAAGACCATGAAGAAGGGCAAGCTGATGATTACCCTGACCCGTGCCGAGAAGAACAACGTAACTATCGCCTCTGCTCCTATCAAGGGAGGCAAGCTGAAGCTGAAGGTAGAAGGTCATGACAGATATTATGATTTCTATTATGCAGAAGAAGGCGGCAGCTGGCAGCTGCTTGCAAAGGGTGTAGATGCCTCTAACCTGAGCACCCAGAAGAGCGGCGGATTCATCGGTGCCTGCATCGGTCTCTATGCTTCTTCCAACAAGGAATAAAGATTTGAGAAAAGATTAACGTTTTAGGAATAGATAATAAAAGAAAAGGTTGATACCTCGCGTTTTGCCTGGTATCAACCTTCTTCTTTTATTTATTCTTCACAATATCCAATGTCATTTTTCCTACCCAGATAGCGCTCTTGCCGTTCTGGTCGATTGGCACAGGTTTGCCATCGAGATTATTCAGATACTCCAACTGCTGGAAGTAGGTATGGCTATGACCGCCCAGTATCAGGTCGATGTCGCGGGTGGCTGGGGCAACCTCGGAATCGTCGATGCCATCTATCTTCCAGCCCAGATGGGAGATGCAGATGATGACATCACACTTTTCTTTCTTCTTCAATATCTCTGTCATTTCCTTTGCCTTGGCGATAGGATCGAGATATTTGATGCAGCCATAGTTCGCTTCAATTACCAGACCGGCAAGTTCCGGACACAAGCCGAAAACGCCAATCTTCAGTCCCTTGCGCTTGATAATAGTGTAAGGCTTTACGATATCAGCCAGTTCGGTACCGGTGAAATCGTAATTGGAGCAGACGATAGGAAACTTCGCCATCTTGAAGATGCGCACCATGTTGTCTATTCCGAAATCGAACTCGTGATTACCGATGGTAGCGGCATCATATTTCATCTCGTTCATCAAGCCTACTTCTACATCTCCCTTGAAGAGCGAACAGTAAGGTGAACCCTGTGAGAAATCGCCACTGTCGAAGAGCAGCAAGTCGGGATTCGCCTTACGCTCTTCCTTAATCATCGCCACCCGACGGAGGAAACCGCCACGGTTGGCAGTAGCTGTATCAGCGAGATTCGGATTGATTGGCATCACGCATGAATGCGTATCGTTGGTATGGAGCACTACGAGTTGCTTTACCACCTTTGCCTCTTTCTTAGCCTTAGCTTGAACGACTGCTGGCTGCATCACGAAAGATGCCAGAACCAGACCTATATATAATAATGTATGTTTCATCAGAACTATCAACTATAAACTATCGTCTATAAACTATAAACTGTTAACTATAAACTATCAACTGAGCATCTGCCTTCAATCTTAGATTCCACCACCTTGCCCTGTGCCTTCATCTCGCGGAAATAATTCATGATGATGTAGCGCACATTGTTCTCCTTCTGCTTAGGAGCCACGACATCAGTTCCACTCTTGAAGGCAACGAGCTGGTCGTTACCTTCGGCAAGATAATCGAGGGTTGCAATGCGGTAACTCTTCTCCGGATCAACAGGTTCGCCGTTCAGCGTAACGCTCTTCAGCTTGCCGTCCTTGGTGATAACCATCCTAACGGCATGGCTCAAGCCTTCGCCTCCACGATGAGCTATCTGCTGGAAGAGCTCCAGCACCTTATCGCCCTTCAGGGTCAGGAAACAGATCTTGTTCTCGAAAGGAGCCATATCGTTTACATCGCCTACAGTAACCTTGCCCTTGGCAAGATTAGAACGGATGCCGCCCATATTATAAACAGCGAAAACCGGCTGTTCTTCAAACTGCTTGCCACCCCATACCAGAATGTCACAGAGCAAGTTACTGAGTTCGCTCTCCGGACGGTGGCGGGTCATATCATGAGCAATATGACCTACAACAGGGCCCATGATACTGTCTACCTTACTCTTATAAGGAGCGATAAACCTGGCAGCCTCAGCATCAGGCTGTGCATCCCATTTCTGATCAACCAATATTCGGGTTCTCTCCACCTTCGCCACCTTGTATTTCTGGGCGAAAGCCGGACTTGCCATCAGCAGCATGACTGCCGAAGCAAGGTAAATCTTGATACTATTTTTTTTCTTCATACTTAATACACTAAATACTTTTAGAGCGCAAAGATACAAAATAAATCTACGAAATCGGCAAAATCGACGAGAAAATTCCATTGCAGAAGTAAAGAAAACAAAAAAACAAAGGGAAAAAGTGAAGAAAGTGACTGAAAATTTGCGAGATACAAGAAAAAGTAGTAACTTTGCACCCGCTTTTCGGCGTAACCGCTGTTGTCTGGGCAGAAGTGTTGTCCAAGTCCATGTTGCGTTGGAACGACAAACAATTTTTAATTTTATACAAAAAATGGATTTGATTAAAGTTGCTGAAGAAGCATTTGCAACCGGCAAGAAGTTCCCTGAGTTCAAGG
>CAVBFV010000344.1:0-2972 GCA_963594575.1 Lachnospiraceae bacterium
CCATGCTGCAAGAATGATGTTCTCGCCAAGCAAACCGCAATCAATCTGCGCCATATCATAAGTAGTATCGTAGGCGATGCAAACCACGCATGGAGCATTCACAAAGATGTTCTTGAAGCCCTTGCGCTCTGCTATCTTAGGATTATCCTTTACCACGGCTTGGGTGATAGAATCGATGAGAGCAGGAGAATCTATCACTCTGATTTCGTACGACTGCAGGTTCTGCCCGTTTGGCGCATGGATGCCGCATTTCAGAATCTCGTTCAGGGTATCGCGGCTAATGACGGAATCCTTGTAAGCACGGATGCTTCTGCGACTCATCATCAAATCGGTTACCACACTTGCAGAGTCAACGCTGGTCATTGCCTCCGGCTGTCTGTTCTCATTGCAGGCAGTCAACATCAGTGCAGCTGCCAATCCTAAAAATATCTTCTTCATATTATTCACTGTATGATTAAACTTCATATTATTCATTGTATGATTAAACCTATATTTCAATTAGTATATACCCATGTAGCACTATTAGTATCTATCCATGTAGCGTTATTAGTACATACCGTGCAAAGATAGCAACAAACATTGATATCCAAGAAGATACGTTATGATTTTTAAGAGTTTTTATCGGTCTCTCTGCCATTCTTTTAACAAGTATATATCATAGCCAAACATTTTCCACCTATTTTGCTAGAATTTCCCAAAAACTTCGTATCTTTGCAATGGCTTTATACAAGATAAGCTGTTTATAAAATCATCAAACGTAGAATTATGGAAAGAAAAAGTTATTCTATAGATATAAATCGCATTGCACAATATGCCATGTATGCATATTGCATTTTCGCATTGTTTTCGCTGGCATTTTCTGTTTGCAGACAAGCGGGCTTATCCTTCAGAACAAGTCCCATCCTGATTCCAATAAGTCCCATCCTGGTTACCATCAAGCAACTGGTCTTGCAGCTCGCCCCTCTAGCTTTATGGGGAATATTCCGCTACACGCTACCAGCAGGCGTAAAATTGCTACGACGCTGCAGCGAGTTGATGGTACTTTACTATGTGCTCTCATTCATCCTGGGCCAATGCTTCAATCTTCATCTCGTAACGATGATGCAGAACGGACAGATTACCCAAATGGCTTCCATACTCACCTGGACAGAAAGCACGATGGGCCTGATTTCCGTCATCGCCTCCCTGGTAGCCGGCTGTCATCTGTGCAGCAAGCACAGGGGCAACATGCGCAAACTGGGCATAGCCCTTGTCCTGGTTTTCATTGCATGGCTGCTATGCTCAAATATACTCCCTGTTGCAGTGTTTTATCTGGCAGGTAACACCCAGCAGGCAGCCTTCACCTGCATGAATCTCATCAGTATGATAACCACAACATCGGCTTATATATACGCATACTATAGAATGTATCGGGCGATAAAAACTATAGGATGTATCGGGTAATAAAACTAAATAAATACAAATTCTCGGATATACAGATTACAGAAAGTGTTATCAGTTTTACAGAAAGAAATTTGCAATACGCTGCAAATTTCACCCAAAAACACAAGAAATTTGCAATGCGCTGCAAATTTCCCAAAAAAGTTTCGTATATTTGCAGCGCATTTCATTTTTAGCAATCAAGATAGAATGCAAAATGAATAGCAAAGTGAATAAATAGAACATAAAGAGAATATGATAGAGCGTAAAGAATACATGAATCTCCTGGAGAAATGGAGAGACAAGAAGGCCATCAAGGTAGTAACAGGCATACGACGCTGTGGCAAGTCATCGCTGCTGAGAATGTTTAGGGAGAAACTTCTCTCGGACGGAGTATCCGAAGAACAAGTACAGAACCTCAACTTCGAGGATCTCGACAACGAACCGTTCCTCGACTATAAAATTTTATACGCACACGTAAAGCAGAACCTGTGCCCAGACAAGATGAACTATCTCTTCTTTGACGAGATACAGATGGTGGAAAATTTCCAGAAAGTGATAGACAGCCTGTTTCTGCTAGACAACGTAGACATTTACGTTACTGGCAGCAATGCCTACCTGCTCTCTGGCGAAATAGCCACCCTGCTCACCGGAAGATACATCGAAATCAAACTCTTCCCTTTCTCCTTCCGAGAATTCATGCAGACGCAGCCTGCCCATACTTCCCGAGAGCTCGCCTATCGCCAATACATCGAACTGGGTTCCTTCCCATACATTCCCCAAATCAGCCAAGACCGAGAGATGGTGCGTGAATACCTGTCAGGTCTCTACAACACCATCGTACTGAAAGACGTGGTGAGCCGCAAGAAGATAACCGATGTGATGATGTTGCAAAGTGTGGTAAGATTCCTTGCTGACAATATAGGCAACATATCCGTAATCAAGCGCATCAGCGATACCATGACCTCGCTGGGAAGAAAGACTACATCTCATACGATAGAAAACTACGTCTCTGCCCTCACCGACAGCTATATCTTCTACCCTGTGCAGAGATATGATGCCAAGGGTAAGCAGTTATTGAAGACAGGACAGAAACTTTATCTTGCCGACGTAGGTCTACGCCAAGTCATCAATGGCACCAAAGGTGGCGACTTGGGGCACGTACTTGAGAACATCGTGTATCTGGAACTAGCACGACGAGGCGGAGAAATCTATGTAGGCAAAGCCGGTGATGCAGAGATAGACTTCGTGGTAATCATTGGTGAACACAAGGCATACTATCAGGTATCGCTCAGCGTAAGGGATGAGACCACGATGCAGAGAGAATTGGCACCCCTGAAGTCCATCTCCGACAATTTTCCAAAATATCTGCTTACACTGGACAACGACCCCGTCCAGTTTCATGATGGAATCAAGCAAGAATATGTGCTCGACTGGCTTATGGAATGCTATGATTCGACTAAAAAATAAGACTCACATAGAAAAACAATGATGGAAAAGAATCAGATTTTTGAAAATATTATGAGCCGTACATCGGTGAGAAGTTATACAGA
>CAVBFV010000345.1:0-2956 GCA_963594575.1 Lachnospiraceae bacterium
CGATGCCCAACTCCTGGCAGTTCATGTTCTCGCGGATAGCCACGTACTCCATCTCTGGAGTTACGATGCCAGCCTTGGCATAAGCCATCTGGGTGATGTGCTTGCCAGCCTGTGCACGGCGAGGCAACTGGATGTGCTCGAAGCGGAGGTGGTCGAGGCTATGGTCAGCAAGGCGCAGCTTGCCATACTCGCTGGTAACCTCCTTGAGCTGTTCTGTATCGTTGCGGTCGAGAATCCACTGCTCGCGCATTCTTGGCAAGCCTTTCTTCAAATCTACCTGATAGTTAGGGTCGCTGTAAGGACCGCTGGTATCGTAGATGTAAACCGGAGCGTTAGGCTCAGTATGAGGAATGCCGCGCTCATCCTTCACAACAGTAGGAGTGAGGTTTACCTTGGTCATTCCAACCTTGATCTGTGGGAAGAGTTTTCCCTGCATATACGCCTTTTCTCTCTGGGCGTAAGCTTTCTTATCGTTTGGCATTATAATGTCGTTGTTATATTTAATGTTGTTATACTAGACTATGTATTATATATATAATAATGTATATAATATAATAATGTGTATTTAGTCGTTGAGGAATGCGGTGAGTGGAGAACTTGCCTCGGCACAATCGCTGATGGCTCCGAGACCTGCCTCGTAAGCACGGCGACCGCAGATAACAGCTTCCTTGAATGCCTTGGCCATCTCAACAGGATCTCCGGCAACGGCAATGGCGGTGTTTACCAAGCAAGCGCTGGCACCCATCTCCATAGCTTCGGCTGCGTGGCTAGGCGCACCGATACCTGCATCTACTACCACAGGAACAGTAGCCTGCTCGATGATGATCTGCAGGAAGTCCTTCATTCTCAATCCCTTGTTGGTACCGATAGGTGCAGCGAGTGGCATCACGGTAGCAGCACCAGCCTCTTCGAGGTGCTTGCAGAGGGTAGGGTCTGCCTGGCAATATGGCAATACCACGAAACCGAGCTTTACCAGTTTCTCGGTAGCCTTCAGCGTCTCGATAGAGTCTGGAAGAAGATAGCGAGGGTCAGGGTGGATTTCGAGTTTGAGCCAGTTGGTTCCGAAAGCTTCGCGAGCCATCTGTGCTGCGAAGACAGCCTCCTCGGCGTTGCGCACGCCACTGGTGTTAGGAAGGAGCTGGATATTTGGGTTCTGCACAATATGAGAGAGCAGATCGTCCTGCTTGTCTTCGAGTTCGATACGTTTCATAGCAACAGTAACCATTTCTGTTTCTGATGCTTTGATGGCTTCAGCCATGAGGGCATTGTTGTTAAACTTTCCTGTACCCAAGAAGAGGCGGGAGTTAAACTCTCTGCCTGCGATTACTAATTTTTCCATTGTTTTATTATAGAGTTGTTATTTTTGTTTTCATTTCTGTAGGAAAAGTACTTTTGGATGATTCTTTTCCGCAGTATTCTAGGACCGTTATCCTCCGCAGAACGCTTTTACGATAACGATGTCTGCTCCTTCTGCGATGATTGTGTTTTCCCATTCATCACGAGGCACCATTTCGTTACTGATAGCTACTGCAACTCCTGTAGCTGGCAAATCGAGTTCCTGGGCTAACTCTCTGACGGTTTTAGCCTGTGTCTCGGTTTCTTTGTTGTTGATAGTTACTTTCATATTCTGTTCGTTTTATATGATGAATAATCCGTTTGTTTACGCTTTTTCTATCGCCCGAAAGCGATGATAAGATAATATGTAATCAAACACGGTGAACTTCCAGATGAAAGCCTTAAGAGAAAAAATAAAGCGCTATCAAATATCCCTGCGACAGCATTACCTGCATCAGGTTCAATGGGTATCATCTCAGCCGAATCTTTCAGCACCCCGTGATAATCGCTTGCAAAAGTAATGATAATATCGGAAAAACAATAGAATTTCAAAAATATTTATGCTAAATTAACGCAGAATGCACCTTTCGCTTTACTGGTGTTTCTTTCTGCAATCCGGGCATTCGCCTTTGATGACAAAGGAAATAGAGTGGGGGTAAAAGCCTTCGGGCAGCTCGAAACTTGGAATATGGATATCCTCCATACAGAAGGAACGCTGGCAAGATTCGCAGTAGAAATGAATATGCCCGTCGTGATGATCGCAAGCCCCTTTTTCTTCGCAGAGTTCGTAGCAGAGTACGCCTCGCCCATCTTCGAAGGCATGTACCACATCATGTTCCAGAAAGAGGGTAAGGGTACGGAAGATGCTCGACTTGTCCATCGAAACCATCTTTCGTTCCAGATTGCTCAGACTCTGCGGGTTCTGTTCGCCCATCAGGGTCTTCATTACGAGTATGCGGTTGGCGGTAGGCCGAATGCCTTTCGATTCCAGCCTGCTGATCATATCTTGTGAGTTCATCGTTTCTTCTTTTTAAAATTTTTACTAACCGGTTGCAAAGATACAAAAAAAGCGTGTAAGTATGGTAACTTACACGCTTTTTCTTTATTTAAACGTAATTACTTTTTGCTTTCAATCTAGTTTATGCCGCAGCATGAAGGGATTGGAACCCTTATGCGCAAGCACAGCCACGGCTTCTGTTCAAAGCCTCACCATACATTTCCATTGCGGTCATGTAATTTGCAAGAATAGCCTTCAAGGCCTTCTTGATGTTTGCATACATTGTTTTCATAATCGTTATCCTTTTTTAAAAAATTAATACTCGGCATTTCTGCCATTTCCTTTATCCTTTTGTTCATGAACGGTGGTCAATTTTACTTGCCCATCTCCATGTTGTTGTTTACATTTACAGCCTTGGCAATCATTGCTGCCATAACTGCAAGAATCATTACTGTCGTCATCATAATTTGTTTCCTTTCTTTCTTTGTGGAGCCTCCATGTGAGGTCTCCTGTTTTACATTATCCTTTTACAATCTCACTGTTTTCTGGTGCAAAGGTAATGCCTTTTTCTTGAATATCTGTCACAAAGACATGACAAAATGATGAAAAAGGGGCTTTTTTTGA
>CAVBFV010000346.1:0-2937 GCA_963594575.1 Lachnospiraceae bacterium
GCAGAATCAACTGTGCCAATGCTAATAGTCCTTGATTGTTCATGGTGCAAAGGTATAAATTTTATATAGAATCAAAGAATCTTCCCCCTAGGTTTATCGGGTGAGCCCTGAAACCACATATTATTAAGGTCACGCAGATTTCGCAGATGACGCAGATTTCACTACTATGCGTTTTTTGTATTGGACATAAAAGAGCAAAGAAAAAATCTGCGTCATCTGCGAATTGAAAATCGGCGGCCGAAGGGAAAGCCAAATCTGCGTGACCTTATATAATACTTGCGAGATTCGTTTCTAAAACATTTCAGCCTTAGCCTCTACCCTCTTCTCTACATCATCCGGAAGCTGAGGGAAGAAATCGTAGCCGGTGATACGCTCCACTTCATCTACTGAGTTTACGAAATCCGTCTTCTTTCTGCCTTTCTGCGACTGGTTACGGCAGATAAAGCCGATGGCTTGCGGATTCTTGCCCGTATGAAGAACCACCTTGAAGAAGGCATCAGGCACTACCACCTTGTTCTTACCCAACTTGCGATGCTCCTTATTCAGAAATATCGGTCCGCAGACTATATAAACCTTGCCATACTGCTTCGCCCAGTTGCGGCACTGCTGCTCTATCGTGTTCCATACACCCGCATTCAGACTGTGGTTCTGCGGACACATATTGGTCATCAGGAAACATTCGTCCATCGCCTGCTGACTCCATTTGTTGTCACCAGCCGGACACATGTGTCCCCTGTCCAAACCACTGTTATAATAATCCGCCAAAGTACCCACGGGTGCCGGCATCTCCTCATCATCAGCAAACTTACCGCGCGGCAACTTACCAGATGCATGCTCCCCCGTCAGCGCCCAGGCTACCCAATTCGGCTGTCGCGTATCATGATTATAAGATAACGTATAAGCCAACCGATGCTTGATGGTTTCAGATACCTTTATCTTAGATACCGGAATCTCCAGGCCCTGCGCCTCCAGATTCGCACTCTCTCCAGCAGTTTCCTGCTTGTTCTCTGCAGACGGTTCATCGCCCGCAGCATCAGCAGCCTCCTGCTTATTCTCCTTTACAACAAGTGCCTGATCTTCTGTTGCCAACGAAGAAACCTTCGGCAAGACAGAAAACGCCACAACTGCGGCTATCGCCAACAGCCAAATCTTAAATGTACCTACTTTCTTTTTCATATCATATTCATCATTATTTCATTTTCCATGAGACTCAGAGTCTACACTATTCATTCCGCTTTTAGGTGAATAATCCCTAAAATCTCCACAAAAGTAGTATTTTTATGCGAAAAAGAGAAAGAAAATCATAAATTTCTTGCGTATTTCAAAATAAAAAACTAACTTTGCATCGCTATGTAGGACAAACCTAGACATAACACAGTAAAAAGCTCAAACAACTAAGAACTGAAAGTCAGAGGTTACAATACATTGGCAAAAGTGCTCTATGAAATGGACAAGTGAAGAGCATTAACAGAGATTAACTAAAAGTGATGCAAGTTTCCCGCCTTTTCTTGTTTTATACAAGGACTGAAGAGCCTCGAGCAACCATATCGGGGTACATTTAGGCTGAGAAATATGAGAAAATAAGAATCAAAACATAATAGCAAAATGAAAAAAATCAAATTATTCTCAATTGCAGCTGCCTTCGTTGCAGCTTTCGCATTCACTTCTTGTAATACAGGCGATGATAACAACAGCTATTATCAGCCGCTCACACAAGCAGAAAAGCAGACCTGCTATTTCAAGACAGCAGGTAACCGCATGAGCAAACTCGCTTATATGAGCGACGAGCATGTTACAGAATATGCTACAGAAAAAGGCAAACAAAAGGAATATTACGACACCTTAAATGTCTCTACATCTATCTACGGAGATGGCAAAGACACAGTAATGACTGTTAACAACTTCCCTGTAAAGATCTTCGCACGTTACATTCCTGAAAATGCTGAAACGAAAGACCTGAAGGAAGCATTGAAGAAATATGAGCTGCCGGTTAACTTCAAGAGTATTGTATACTACTATTCAGTTACACCAGTTATCCAGTTCATGCTCTTCCCAGATGCTATTTCTGTAAATCTGGAATATGGTGGTGCTACACATAAGGTTAAGTTCTATTGCTATTCTAGCGGAAACAGCCGATATACTTTCGGACAAGTTACCCAGGATAAAAGCAAGGTTGAAGCCTACTTGGTTGTTTATGGTTACGAAGTTGATCCAAAGGATGAGAAGAAACCAAATCCTACAGCATTCAACTTTAATATGGCAGGAACCCAGTTGTCAAATGGAACACAGATTAAGTTCTTCGAGCCATAAAGTTCAGAGCAAAAGAAATAAAGAAGTAAGAAAACTTACACTTACAAATATATATATGTTAATACTCTCTTAAAAATTAAACAAAAAAGAAAACTATTAGAGGCGCAGTCTTCGTGAGAAGGTTGCGCCTTGTTGCATATATACAAAGAACGTTTTTGGTTGTACTCCCACCGAATGGCGGGAGAAAATGGCTGAAAATCATTCGTATTGAATAAAAAAGTACTGATTTTATTCAATACGATGGATAAAATGAATAAAAAACGACAAGGGTCTATATGCCACGATAAACAGGTGGCGTATAGACCCTTGATTATATGGAGATATTCGTAATCTACATCTCAGCTATTATATTTTTTATGAATTGCTCAGATTCTTAATGATTTCCAAAGGTAGCTGGGTAGCTTTGGCAACCTGTTCGGCAGAAAGTCCCATTGCCAGCAATCGTTGTGCTGTTTCTGTGTTGGCCTCATGTTTGCCTTCTGCTCTACCTATTTCTATACCTTCACGCTTGGCAGTATCTACGGAATTCTTGATGTCGCGATATGCCATCTTGCTGGTCTCGTACTCCCTCATTTCCTGCGGAGTAAACTTGGCTATCTCGGCTTCCTCGAAGAGGCGGTCGAAGAC
>CAVBFV010000347.1:0-2931 GCA_963594575.1 Lachnospiraceae bacterium
ACGAGCGTCCTACCCGCAACGCTACCTTGCAGGACATCACCTGCGACAGCGACGGAAAGATTGCCAACTTCGTTACCGACGGACATATCGGAAACGTTCTTCCTCTTCATCCATTGAAGAAGAACGAGCCATATTATCTCGGTGTATTCCTCGTTGGTGCCTACCAGGAGATTCTGGGCGACATGCACAATCTCTTCGGCGACACCAATGCTGCCCACATCTCTGTAAAGGACGGCAAATATTGCATCGACCAGATATTCGATGGCGAGACCGTAGAGGAGGTATTGGATTACGTACAGTACAATCCAAAGAAGCTCGTCCGCCAGTTGGAGCAGTGGGTAACCAAGAGTGTGAAGGAAGGCAAGATTTCGCTCGATGAAGGCAAGGAATTCTTGGGCACCTATCGCAATGGTCTCTTCGGATACACTTATCTTCAATAAGAATTAACAGTTGATAGTTAATAGTTTACAGCAAGATTGCCCTATAAACTATTAACTATAAACTATAAACTAAACTTAAAGATGGAAAAAGTAACAGTAGTAAAGGTAGGCGGTGCCATCGTTGAAGACAGCGAGCAGCTGGCACAGCTCTTGAAGGATTTCGCAGCCATCCCTGGCAAGAAAGTATTGGTACATGGCGGTGGCCGCCGTGCCACTAAGGTAGCCTCAGCCCTCGGCATAGAGAGCAAGATGGTAAACGGACGCCGTATCACCGATGCAGACATGCTGGAAGTGGTAACAATGGTTTATGGCGGTCTGGTCAACAAGAACCTGGTTGCCAAACTCCAGGCTAACGGCGTGAATGCTCTCGGTCTGACCGGTGCTGATCTGGACGTAATCCACAGTCACAAGCGTCCGTTGAAGGACGGTATCGACTTCGGATTCGTGGGCGATGTAGAGCGTGCCAACGGCAAGATGCTCCAGACCCTGATTAATGAAGGCATTACTCCAGTGATGGCCCCATTGACCCATGACGGCAAGGGCAACATCCTCAACACCAATGCCGACACCATAGCCAGCGAGACAGCCAAGGCTCTGGCTCCTTACTACGATGTGACATTGATATATAGTTTTGAAAAGAAAGGCGTGCTCAGTAATCCTGAGGATGACGACAGCGTGATTCCAGTGATTACCCATGCCGATTTTGAGAGATATAAAGCAGACGGTACCGTGGCAGGCGGCATGATTCCAAAGCTGGAGAATGCCCTTGCAGCCATCGACGCAGGCGTGAAAGAGGTGATTATCACCCTTGCTACCGCCATCGACGGAAAGCACGGAACGGTGATTAAGTGAAGAACGAAGAGTGAAGAGTGAAGAATTCATCGCCCTTTTTCTTAACAAGAGTTAAAAATAGAAATAAATCAAGATTGGTTGTAACTTTCTTATAACATAGTCGTCATTAATTATAGAGGGATGAAAGAAATCAGTTTCCAAAACGATGTTTTGCCGCTGAAGAACAAACTCTTCAGACTGGCCCTTCGCATTACTCTCAACCGGGAGGAAGCGGAAGACGTTGTGCAGGATACGCTGATTAAAGTCTGGAACGCCCGCGACAGATGGCAGGAGCTTGACTCCATCGAGGCATACAGCCTCACCATCGCCCGCAACCTCTCGCTCGACCGCATCAAGAAGATGGAAAATCAGAATGATTCGCTGGAAGAGCAGAATACAGAAAGGTTAGACGAAAACACTTCTACCCCCTCCGAAAGGATGATTCAGAAAGACAAACTGGACATCGTAAGGAATATTATCGACGAGTTGCCTGAAAAGCAGCGCAGCTGTCTGCAGCTTCGAGACATCGAAGGAAAATCCTATAAGGAAATAGCAGACATCCTCAGCATCACCGAAGACCAGGTCAAGGTGAATATCTTCAGGGCTCGACAAACAGTTAAACAAAGATTTCAACAATTCGACAGATATGGATTATAAGTACATCAACCAACTTTTGGATCGCTACTGGAAGGGCGAGACTTCTCTCGAAGAAGAGGAGATTCTCCGCGCATTCTTCAGCCAGGACGAGTTGCCTGCCGAGCTGAAGCCATACCAAGCGCTCTTCTCTTACGAGATGGGCGAGGCTAAGCAAGAGGCGCTGGGTGATGACTTCGACCAGAAGATGATGGCGATGATTGAGGATGAATACACCAAGAAGCCTAACAAGGCAAAGGTCGTTTCATTGACAGAGCGCCTGAAGCCTCTCTTCAAGGCTGCTGCCGTGGTAGCTATCATCCTGACATTGGGCAATGCAGTTCAGGTTCCTTTCCAGAACAATGGCAATGATTCTGTTGAAAACGTAGGATACATCAAGAGTGGCAAGGGCGTGTCCGTAGCCATGGGAGATTCAGCTTCGGTTGATTCTATGCAACGCACAGGCATCGATCAGGTAAGCACTCCAACAACGTCTCCAACGTTATTAAAGTAGATTATTTCTATGCTTTCTCTATAAAAAATCATGTTTAGTAAAACAATTCTGAAACTGTGAAGTTTCAATTCTCTCAAATTTTTCATAACATACTAACGTAATAGGGCTGCCAGGATGTACTGGCAGCCCTTACTTATTTAAAATCTTATCTCAAAGGTTGAACAACATATCCTTTATCCCGCAACAAGGATATCAGGCCTTTATCTCCTGGGAGATGCATCACTCCAACTGCTATCAGACAAGCCCTGTCCTTTACCCTTCAACCAACGATTTTCAATTCCGCTATGCGCCGGTGACCGTTGGTTCAGGGCGTGTGAAGACAACTTGCGAAAGTTCTGTTAATGATTTCCAAAGGTAGCTGGGTAGCTGTATTACACTTCTGTCGAGCAACTCAAGTAGTTCAGTAAGATAATTCAAGTAGTTCAGTAAGCGAGTTCAGACGTCTCAGTTAGCTGATGCAGACGTCTCGATAAGCTTACAGATACGTCTCCGTTAGCTTACGCAGTAATATCT
>CAVBFV010000348.1:0-2931 GCA_963594575.1 Lachnospiraceae bacterium
CTACGAGGGTGATGATAGAGAGCCATGAACCTGTGCGCTGGGTATAGCGGAACTTTAGGAAGTCTGGCATGGTGATGATCTTACCCATCTTGTTGATGAGCAACTGGTAGAAAGGTACGAACAGCCAACCCAAGATGAGGATCATCCAGCCCTGCATCTCCCAGTGTGCCATACCGACACCACTCTTGGCACCTGTACCAGCCAAACCAACGAGGTGCTCAGAACCAATGTTGGCAGCAAAGATAGCCATACCGATTACATACCATGGCTCACCCTTACCGAAGAGGTAGGCAGAAGAGTCTTCACCTTTCTGAGCCTTTCTGTCTTTCACGATTGCGTGCCAGACAGCCCAAATTACGCCGATAACACCAATGGCGAGTATAGCCCAATCAAGCCATACGAATTCTGTTGAATTCCAATTCATAATTACTATAAGATTGTTTGTTTATTATTATTTGTTTATTCTTTTCTTTTATTGGATGCTTTATTCCGTAGGCTTACCGGCGGATTTGCTATCCGCCGGTAAGCAAGTTGTCATTAGCTTTGCCTTTCCTTATTTCTTTACGCTGAATTTGTAAGCGAGGTGAGAATAGTATTTCTCTCCTGGCTTCAATGTAGCGTCAGTCCAATCCTTTACGCCCTGAGCAATCTTGGTTGGAGAATCAGGATATTTCTGGCTCTCGAAGCAAACGCTTACGTGTTTAGGATACTTGATGCCATGCTTGCAGGCAATACCTGTGCCTTGGAAGTTACCGGTGTAAACCTGAATGCCTGGCTCGTTGGTAAATACTTCAAGAAGGATACCGCTCTTTGGTGAGTAGAGGCTTGCGCAAACTGTTTTGTCATCGCCCTTACCATTCTTATATGTGTTCAAACACCAGTTGTGGTCGTAACCTGTGGCATTCTTAATCTGATCAAAGTTATAATCAACCTTCTTGCCGATTTCTGCAGGTTTACGGAAATCCATAGGGGTTCCCTCGACACTCTTGATTTCACCGGTTGGGATGTAAAGTGAATCTGCAGGTGTGAACTTATCTGCATTGATGTACATTATCTGATCGAAACCTTCCTTAGATGGATCGCCATTCAAGTTGAAGTAACTGTGGTTGGTCATATTGACAACGGTCTCTTTGTCTGTTGTAGCGCCAAACTCGATGTCGAGTGTGTTGTCACTCTTGACAGTATATTTAGCTGTTGCTGTTACGTTGCCAGGGAAACCATTCTCGCCATCCTTCGCATTGATAGTGAAGGTAACGGATGAGTCGTTCTTCTCTGTAATGTCGTAAACCTGGTTCAACCATCCTGTAGCACCACCACCATGCAGGCAGTTGCCATTATCATTTGCCTTCAACTGGTATGTTGAACCAGCAAGTGAAAGTTTAGCATCCTTGATACGGTTGGCATAACGTCCTACAGAAGAACCATAATCTGAAGGAGAGTTAAGGGTGTCAGCATACTGATGGATATTATCGTAACCAAGAACCACATCTGTTGGCTTTCCGTCCTTGTCTGGAACGGAAATGGAAACGACACGTCCACCATAATTGGTGAGGCAAACTTCCATGCCGTTTGCATTCTTGAGAGTTACTAACTCAGTCTTCTTGCCCAATACTGTTGAATCGAAATCTGCTGGATTCAAACCAGATTGTGTGAGACTTGCATTGCTGCTTGTTGAACAAGCTGAGAGGGTAGCGATAGCCGCAAAACCAACTCCCATAAATAGGGTCTTAAATGTACTCATTTTTAGGCTGTTTTTTATTGTCTATTCATTTTGGGTGTAAAATTACAATTTTATTTCGAATCTGCAAGAGTTTTCCCTAACTTTTTTTCTTCTAAAGTGTCTTTTTAACACTATTTGTATGAAAACTCCTGTTTTTGTCTTATTTGGGACAAAAAAAACTGCAGTTAGCAAATACTAACTGCAGTTCCTTATATTATATATAATGTATATATTAGCAAACCTTGTGAGAACCCTCAGAGATGATTACAGGGTAAATCTCTGGAGCATGACCATATTTAGCAGTGAACTTAGCTGTAACGTCCTCAACGAACTTGTCGTAGATATCGTCCTTTACCAAGTTGATGGTGCAGCCACCAAAGCCTCCGCCCATGATTCGGCTACCAGTAACACCATTCTCCTTAGCCACTTCAGTCAAGAAGTCGAGTTCCTCGCAGCTTACCTCGTATTCTTTGCTCAAGCCGTGGTGAGTCTCGTACATCTTCTGACCTACAGTCTCGTAGTCACCCTTCACAAGAGCATCGCAGACTGCCAATACGCGGTCCTTCTCGCCCAATACGTAGTGAGCGCGGCTGTAATCCTCTTCGCCTATCTCAGCGCGAACCTCTTCCAACTGCTCCCATGTGCAATCACGGAGAGTTTCGAACTTTGCTTCTGGGTGCTTTGCTGCAATGTGCTTAACGACATTTTCGCAAGAGTTGCGGCGGTCGTTGTATGGAGAACCTGCCAACTCGTGCTTTACCTTAGAGTTTACCAGGCAGAGTTTATAGCCTTTAGGCTCGAATGGGAAGTATTCAAATTCGCGGCTGTTGCAATTGAGGCGCATCAACTTACCTTCCTTACCGAAAACAGAAGCGAACTGGTCCATGATACCGCAGTTAACACCTACATACTTGTGCTCAGTAGCCTGGCCTGCGAGAACGAGATCCCATTTAGAAACCTTGTTGTTACCAAAGAGGTCGTTCAAAGCAAAAGCAAAACAGCTTTCAAGAGCAGCTGATGAAGACATACCAGCACCGAGAGGCACATCACCATAGAATGCTGCATTGAAACCCTTCACGTCAACGCCCAAAGCCTTCATCTCCTGGCAAACACCGTAGATGTAACGTGCCCATGAAGCGCGTGGACCTTCAGGATTATTAACCTTGAATTCTACACGGTCCTTCAAGTCGATAGAGTAGAGCATGACGGTA
>CAVBFV010000349.1:0-2903 GCA_963594575.1 Lachnospiraceae bacterium
CCTAATGAAGACATTCATGCCGTGGTTCGCCGTTTGGTTCTTTCTTATGTCAGTGGGGGTGATAATATAAATGAATAGGAACATATCTGAACAGAAGATTTTTTAGAAATAATACAGTATCAGCACTTTTTGCTTCGTTTGCAAGCAAAGAGTGCTTTTTTTATGCCTTCAGATGAGCTGGAGGCTTAGCGGAAGGCTTAGTTGCCGGCGATGAGGCTTAGTAGGAGGCGAACCGGCAGGACGCCTATTGCCGGGGAGGCTTTTTTTCCTTACTTTTGCATTCAGAAAAAATCAGTATTTGTTGATTATGGAAAAAGTAAAGAAAACACCTCCACAGGAAGCGTCTCAGACTAATCCAGTGGCAAAGCCTGAGGATACCAAGGGCGGAATCAATAACAAGGTATCATCTGGGTTGACAGGAACAAAACTGGCTGAACAGGCTGAAGAGTATGAAGAGATGCCCATGCATCATCTGATTGCCGATAAGGATTATCCCTCGGGCATCAGAGAATGGATGCTCACTTCGCCTTCTGACCTCAAGTATCCTACGCTGGTGGTGGCTGCAGCCATGCTCAGCGTTTATCTTACACGTGTCAGAATACAGTATGTGTATGATAATCAGGGAGAAAAATCGGCCATCGTGTTGCAGGTTATCGTAGAGGGCGAGCAGTCGAGCGGAAAGTCGTTTGCCAGATACATCATGCGTACCCTGATGAAGCCGTTCATTGAGCGCGACAGCGAGATGAGAGCTAAGGAGCAGGAGTATGCTGCCCTGAAGCGACGCCAGGGAAAGAAGGATGGCAAGCTGCCACCCGAACCGAAGACCGACATCACCATCCTGCCCGAAACCGTATCGCTCACCATGTTCATCAAGCGATGCGATGCAGCAGTCAAACTTTATGGTGCTCCGAAGACGCTCTTCGAATTTGCCGATGAGATTTCTGCCATCGTGCATTCTGCCAAGCGCCAGTTTGCCGACCTCTCGCAGGTTATCAAGACGGCTTACGATTTGGGCAGCGTATATGGTCAGGATTTCATGAGCGAATCCAGCTATAGTGCCATGGTAGATGCCTTGCTCTCGTTCGTATTCTGCGGCACCCAGAGTGCGGTGAGCAGATATATGAACAAGGCTGCCATTGAGGGCGGTGCTGTAACCCGTACCATCTTATGCCCGCTCATCAGTCATCTGGGCGACAGTCCACCTCAGTTTCAGGCGTTGACCGATATGCAGCGTAATGAGCTGGAGAATACGTTGGACAAGCTCTTCGGGTTGTGCTATGAGGAAGATGGAAAATTCCATCAGGAGATAGAGGAGGATATGAGCTGGCTCTACAAGACGGTGGTAAAATGGTGTAACGACTGCCGCCAGCAGGTGGTGAAAACCATGTCTAAGTCGATGGATGTCTTCTACAAGCGCAGTTCGGTTTCTGCCTTCCGCATCGCTGCCCTCATGCAAGTGCTATACAAGGTTGAGGGGAAGAAGAGCGAGAAGGAAATCCGGAAACTGGTTAGACAGACCTATCTGGCTTGTGCCGACCGAATCTTGCAGAATATGTTGCAGCGGTGGGGCAAGGCTTTCGAGCAGATTTCTGCCGAGGGCGAAGGAGAGCCTTATCATACTGTAGACTATTTCAGCGAGTTGCCGCAGGAGTTTTCTTATCAGTTCCTGGAGGAATTTCTGAAGCAGAAGGGGCTCAAGACGCCTGCCCGCAACATGGTGTGCAACTGGCGCAGATGGGGATGGCTCGAAAAACCGGCAAAGGGCGAGGATAGAAAGGTGCTTAGAAAGACGCAGCAGAAAGGCACTATGGGTGATAGTAATATTAAAAAAGACAATTAGAAGATGGCAGAATATATTGATTCAAATACGCTCTCTAAACTTAGAGCTATCAGCATCCTGGAGGTTGCTGATGAATTGGGAATGGGTTTGCGGTATCATAATGCCCTTTGTATCAGTCATAATGATACCCATCCGAGTTTGCATTTCTGGACATCCACCAACACTTGTCATTGCTTTGCGTGCGGGTGGGGTGGAGATAATATCGACCTGGTGATGAAACGGGAGAATCTCTCTTTTTCGGAGGCTTGCCAATGGCTGTGCAGAAGATTCAAAATCAGCGCGGGTAATCAGTCTACGGGAAACCGAAAGGATGTGCAACATCGGGATAAGGTTGTTGCTGAGCATAGAAAATCTGAATGTGATACGGACAGACTCAATCTCAGAGGCGAGTTTCAGCATAAGCCTGACGTAGATTATCTGATGCGTATGCTCATGGGTAAGAAACTGACAGATAAAGCCAAGGATTTCCTGTTCTATCAGAGAAAGCTGCGCCCGGAATATATCTATTGGTGTAGAGTGGTGAGCACAGATTTCTCCATTGCTGGCTATCGCTTTGGTGGAAAGTTTTTTGATGGTCCTTCCCTGTTGATTCCCTATTATGACGTTCATGGCAATCTGCTGACGGTTCAGAGCAGGTATCTGGGTGATAAGACTGAGGAAAAGCCGCGGTTTAAGTTTGCACCAGGTAGCAAGCCGATGGTATATGGAATGCAAATCTTGCCGCAGGTGGCAGAAAATGAGCCATTGGTTATTACCGAGGGGTGTACCGACTGCTGGAGCGCTATGTCTATGGGTTACAAGGCAATAGCCATCCCGAGTGCTACGCTTTGTAATGAAGAATGTCGCAATCTTTTAGCGGGAAGGAATCTTCACATGTGGCCTGATCAGGACAAACCGGGCATCGGTCTTTATATGAAACTGAAGGAAATGTTCCCTCAGCTGGTGTACCATCAGTTGCCGGAAGGTTGCAAGGATTTGTCTGATTATTACCAGTCGTTTTACGTTCAGAAAATGTGAAAGTGAATGTGAATTTCAAATGTTTTTCTATTGTTGTTTTTAAGTT
>CAVBFV010000350.1:0-2902 GCA_963594575.1 Lachnospiraceae bacterium
GATGGCGACAACAAGGACAAGCTTTATTGCAACGACCTGGTGCCTGAGCGTTTCGGCAGACATCGCGAGTATGCTTTGGGCAAGAATTCCGGTAAGGCAAACATCATCCAGAACCTCAATGAGCTGGGATTGGAGTTGACTCCGGAACAGACCAAGGCGGTGACCAAGCGAATCACCGAACTCGGCGACCGCAAGGAGCTGGTAACTCAGGACGACCTGCCCTATATCGTGAGCGATGTACTGAAGCATGGTGCTCCGGAGGATAAAGTGAAACTGGTAAGTTACATGGTATCCACCTCATACGGTTTGAAGCCTATAGCAAGCCTTAAGGTGGAAATCGATGGCAAGGAGTATGAAGACCAGAGCTCTGGCGATGGTCAGTATGATGCCTTCGTGAAAGCGCTGCGCAACATTTACAAGGTGAAGCTCGGCAAGACTTTCCCCAAGCTCGACAACTATCAGGTAACCATTCCTCCAGGTGGTCGTACCGATGCTCTTGTTCAGACCGTCATCACCTGGCGTGAAGGCGACCGTATCTGGCGCACCCGAGGCTTGGATGCCGACCAGACAGAAGCTGCTATCAAGGCTACGCTGAAAATGATCAATATGTACGAGGCTGATAAGAGCGATGAACAGGCTGTCTCGCCTCGAAATCTTGATATGGAATAATATCTCCGAAGATTAATAAATTATCTCCGAAGATTACAGAATTATCTCCGAAGGTTATGCAAACATCTCCGAAGATTAATAAATTATCTCCGCAGATTATGCAAATATCTCCGAAGGATATGCAAACATCTCCGAAGGTTTCTATTCAGCAGCACGCCCTGAAGGGGCAGAAGCTCTTAGCCCAGGGTAACACCCTGGGTATAAGATAGCATTTAGCAATGCGCCCTGTAAGGGCAAAAGCTTTAATCAATCAAAAAATAAACAATAAAAAATCAAATAAGATGAAATTAAACATTGCAGTTCTCGCCGGTGATGGTATCGGACCAGAGATTATGAAGCAGGGCGTAGCAGTTATGCAGGCCATTGCAGAGAAGTTCAACCACGAGTTTACTTACAACGAGGCTATCTGCGGCGCTCACGCTATCGACGAGGTAGGTGATCCATTCCCAGAGGAGACCTTCAAGACTTGTATGGATGCTGACGCAGTGCTCTTCGCAGCCGTTGGTGACCCACGTTTCGACAACAACCCTACAGCCAAGGTTCGTCCTGAGCAGGGCTTGCTCGCTATGCGTAAGAAATTGGGCCTCTTCGCCAATGTCCGCCCAGTGGCTACATTCGATTGCCTGCTCCACAAGTCACCATTGAAGGATGAACTCCTGAAGGGTGCTGACTTCGTAGTCATCCGCGAGTTGACTGGTGGTATGTACTTCGGTGAGAAGTATCAGGATAACGACAAGGCATACGATACAGATATCTACACCCGTCCTGAGATTGAGCGCATCCTGAAGGTAGCTTTCGAGTTTGCCATGAAGCGCAACAAGCACCTGACAGTGGTAGATAAGGCAAACGTATTGGCATCTTCTCGTCTCTGGCGTCAGATTGCCAAGGAGATGGAGCCACAGTATCCTGAGGTGAACACCGATTATATGTTCATCGACAACGCTTCTATGCGCGTGTTGACAGAGCCTACATTCTTCGATGTCATCGTTACAGAGAACACCTTCGGTGATATCCTTACCGATGAGACTTCTTGCATCACCGGTTCTATGGGCTTGCAGCCATCCAGTTCGTTAGGCGAGCACACTCCACTCTTTGAGCCTGTACACGGCTCATGGCCACAGGCAGCTGGCAAGAACCTGGCTAACCCTGTAGCTCAAATTCTTTCTGCAGCTATGTTGCTCGAGCACTTCGGTTTGAACGAGGAGGGTGCTTTGATCCGCAAGGCAGTAGATGCTTCTCTCGATGCCAATGTCCGCACTCCTGAGATTCAGGTTGAAGGCGGTGCTCACTATGGCACAACAGAGGTTGGCGAGTGGATCGTTAACTGGATAAAGAACGCATAATGAGAGGACACCGTCCTTTTGTGCTTGCTGCTATGCTTGCCCTGTTGCTTGGCGGCAGAGGCGAGGCGTTGGCTCAGCAGGGAGGTGCAGCCTTGCGCGACTCCTTGGCACATGCCACAGATGTTCTGGCGTATCATCCTGACAGTGTAGACCTGCGCCTGAAAAAGGCTGCATGGAACATACAGTTGGAGCAATGGAACTATGCCAAGGATGAGCTCGACAAGGTGCTCTTCCTCAATCAGACCAACATTGCGGGACTTTTCTACCGGGCTTTTGTCAACGAGAAACTGAAGCGTTACAACTTTGCGCGTCTCGACTATCAGAACCTTCTTGTTTTGGTACCTGGCAACTTCCAGGCACAGTTGGGACTGGCGCTTCTCAACGAGAAAGACCAACATCTCACCGAGGCTTACGATGGCATCAACAGTCTGATAGAGCAATATCCCGACAGCGCTGTAGCTTATGCAGCCCGTGGTGGAATGGAGAAAGAGAGGGGCATGCTCGACCTGGCGGTTTATGACTATGGCGAGGCAATGCGCCTCGACAGTACCTGTCAGGACTATGTGGTCAATCATGCCGACTTGCTCATCAGCTTAGGTCGCAAGAGCGAGGCATACGATGACCTTCGCCGTTTGCAGACGATGGGTGTCAAGTCAGGACAGTTGCAGGATTTCTTTGCACGTTTGCGGCGGAAGAAGTAGCGGCACATTTCATAAGCATTTTAAAACTTCCAAGTTTACACGCATAAAAAAGAGGGTGTGTCATAAGTCTGTGACGCACCCTTTTTTTGTGTTTTTCTGTATATTTTAGTTGAATCGTAGTCTTTCTTCACAAGGGGAATCTTATTATATTGTATAGAAACTTTACTTTTCTTGTTTTATCGATAACAA
>CAVBFV010000351.1:0-2887 GCA_963594575.1 Lachnospiraceae bacterium
GGGGCGGTAAGCTCGCCAGCTTCCACCACAACTTCGTAGGTCATCTCATGAACCGCGGTCCGCGTTTTAATGGTGCAAGATACGGATGGACAGGCTACACCAGCAACAAGGATTACGATACTTATCAGTGGAAGAATACCGTGCAGGCTGAAAACGTAGACTTCCGCAACTGCGTGATGTACAATGCGCAAGGTACCTGCTACGGAGGTCCGGGCGGTGGACAGATCAACATCGTGAACAATTACTATAAGGCTGGACCAAGCCACAGTTTAAATAAGGACAAACAGAACGGCATAAGTGTAAGCTCTGGTAAAGAGCGTGGTAGTCAGGACCGCATCACACAAGTTACAGTTTCAACAAGTGGTAATTCCGACAAGAGTCATCCTGAGTTCTACGAGATGACCAGCCGTTACTTCATCAACGGTAACACCACCGAAACTACTAAGGGTTCTGTTACCAAGAACAAGGATTGGAAGGGTGTAGAATACGATGATGGAACCTATACTTATAATGGAGAGGAATATTCTGCTGATAAAAAGAATCTCTACGGAGATGCCGTAGCCCACCAAACCATTAATGGAGTTTCTTGTGTCAAGATCAAGATGGACACTCCTGCTCCAACAGGAGATGTTACCACCCACTCTGCTTCCGAAGCCTTCAGTAAGGTACTGGCATACAGCGGAGCCTCGCTCTACCGCGACGAGATTGATGCACGCTACATGGAAGAGGCAAAGACAGGTACAGCCAAGTACAAGGGAAGTATCACAAAATCGCCTGGCATCATCGACAAGGTATCAGATGTAAACGGCTACACCGAGGCAAACTTCGGCACCGCTTCTCGCCCAGCCGACTTCGACACCGATAAGGACGGAATCCCAGATGCATGGGAGATTGCCAACGGCTTAGATCCAAACGATGCCTCAGATGCCCTCACCTACTCACTCGACAGCAAGGGTTACTACACCAACCTTGAGGTCTACGCCAATTCGCTGGTTGAGGACATCATGAAACAGGGCAATGCTGATGCAGAGAACAAGGTAGATGAATACTATCCTGCATGGAAGAATCCTACAGGCATCTCGCAGATTATCACCTCCTATCCCAGTGAATTAGCCGAAGTAAAGTATTACAGCCTCAACGGCACCCTCCTTTCTGCTCCTCAAAAAGGAATCAACATCCGCAAGATGTTGTTTAAGAACGGAAAGACCATAGTGGATAAGGTAATAAAGGAATAAAACAAAACTTCTTATAAAACAAAAGGGCATCCCCTCGTTTGGGAATGCCCTTTTTGTTTTATAAGTTTATACAATCTGTTACTTTACATACTTCTTACCGTTCTTGATAACAATACCCTTGGCAGAAGAAGAAACCTCCTGACCTGCCATATTGTAGGTCTTACCATCCTTCTTGGCTGCAGCAGCAGCGTTTACAGAGGAAATGCCTGTGCCAGTTTTTACCAATTCGAAGCCATAGAAATTAACTGAATTTACAGGATATGTGATAGCAATATCACCCTGCTTTACTGGTACAGAAATAACAGGAAAGACTTTTGTATCCTTTGTTTCATTATCAACAGTCATTGGTACAGAAACAGCCTCAGACTCCAAAAGTATTTTGTTAACCAACTCTGTTCCATTCTGGGTCAAAACAACATTACGATTAGTATCTGCAGCTTTTCCTGTGCGGACATAAACCTTAAGAGTACCATCAGAAGGCACAGTAAGAGTCAAATTGTTTTTTGATAAAGACTTTCCGCCAGTCTTCAATCTTGTATCAAACTTCTTATAAGAATCAGCAGTTCCAAAATACTGTGAGTTCGCATCTACAGCCATCTTTTTGTCAGTATCAACAACAGTCAACACCAAACCATCTGCAGAAAAAGTTGCAGGAACAGAACCAGCTTTATATTCTGTATCAAAAGACAAAGTCTGTGCATTAACACTAGCAGCCAAAGCTACGGCTGCAATAAGAGTAAAGAATTTCTTCATAATCGTTTAATTTTAAGTTTATATATTATTAATTAGTTGATGAATAACTTTATTTTAGTTTGATTCATTTGCTAGTTTATTTCGTTGGCAAATTTAGCAAATCATTTTGAGAATCACGGAAAAATGTGAACCAAAATGAACTAAAACTACGAAAACGATTACGTAAATTAGGATATAAAGCACCAGATAGCAAGAGGGGGTTAGCTAGCATACCACAATACGGGCTGAAGGGACAGCAGTTCCTTCAGCCCGTTATAGAACTAAAAACAAAAGTGTAGTATCTTATTCTTCCTTTATCTTCCAGTCGCTAATTGTCCGCTGATTACTATCGTAAACAAGCGTTTACCATCAGCAGAATATGGAATCAGATATCCCTTTTCGAATATCTTCATTAGGTACACCTATAGTATATACTCCAATAATAGGATTATATTTTTTTATTGAGAGAATTCCAAATTGATAAAGTAAAGGAACAATGTCTGCCTCCCCAAAAGGAATTTCAGGTAAATCACCAATATTATAATTCTTAGCAACATCAAAATTACAAAGATACTCATTGACCGTTTTATGGATGTATAAATCGGCAAACCAGTAAGGAGCAATCTTTCGTGCATTCAGTGCCTTTACCAGGCTGAACGGATTGAAAACATCTTCAGATTTCTTACTGAAATGATAACCGTCGTAGAATCTTGTCAGCTCTACCAGGCACTCCTCATACGTCATGCCCAGGTCTTCTCCCAATGCCTCTATATCCGGTTTCATCTGCGTGGTAAGCTCAGTCTTGCTGATACCGCAGATGGCGGAGTACTGGTCAAACATGCTGATATTGTCAAGGTTATTCAGCTCGCTGAAGATGCTGAGCTGCGAGAACTTGGTGATACCCGTGATGAAGGTGAACT
>CAVBFV010000352.1:0-2883 GCA_963594575.1 Lachnospiraceae bacterium
TCAACCTCGCGTATTTTCTTCACCATTTCTATTCCGTCCATGATGGGCATGTCGATATCAGATACGATAACATCGGGCTGAAAGTCTTGCCACACCTTCAGTCCTTCTTTGCCGTTTACGGCGGTTTTCACCTCATATCCTCCGATGATATCTTCGAAGCAACTTTTCTCCATATAGGCGAGGTTTTCATCATCCTCTACCAGGAGCAGTTTAGTATTTGCCATAATCTTTTCAGTTTTTGATGATTACAGTTGCAAAGATACATTTTTTTTGTGAAAGAGCCATATAAAGAGGTGGAGATTAACTTAAAGATAACATTCATTCCTGAACTTTTGAAGGCACTATGGATTTGGAACGGGGAGTGATTAGGGGCGGGTATAAATTAGGCACGGATTACGCGGATTACACGGATTTATGGCGCAACTGCTAATAAACCATATCATAATCTCTAATAAAGAGTCGTGTAATCTGTGTAATCCGTGCCTAAATAATTATTGCTTGTCCGAGTCGATGAGGGCGAGTAGATGCTCTACTGCCACCTCCTGCGGAATATTCTTTTCTACGCAAACCTGCTTGCGGTAGAGGCTTACTCGGTTAGGACCGGCACCTACGTAGCCGTAATCGGCATCTGCCATTTCGCCTGGACCATTCACGATACAGCCCATGATACCTATCTTCAGACCCTTGAGATGCTTGGTTGCCTCCTTGATCTTGGCGATGGTTTCACGAAGATCGTAGAGGGTTCTGCCGCATCCCGGACAACTGATATACTCGGTCTTGCTGGTGCGCAGACGGGCTGCCTGAAGTATTCCGAAAGCGGTTTCATCTATTGTCTGGGCAGGGATGTCTCCATTGTTCATCAGCCAGATACCATCGGTCAGACCATCAATCATCAAGGCTCCCATATCAGCAGCAGCCTCCAGCTGGAAGTCGCTCTTCTCCTCCTTGCCGTGCTGGTACATCTCGGCGAAAACCACAGGGTTCTTCAAGCCGGCATTCATCATCTCGTGAACCAATGCACGCTGGTCGCCCAGGCGGTTCTGATGATTGCTTACGCAGATAACCACCACCTCAGGATGAGCCTTCAGACAGGCGATGTATTCCTCGGCTGGAGTACCAAACTGCAGGGTGAGGAACTTCACGTCTGCCTTGATGCTGGCGATGAGCGGCATTGCCATGGCAGGGAAGATAGGGTAGAGCTTGGCACCAGTAGTCTCTGGCTTGCTGTTCAGCGTCTCGTAAACATTGTAATCTACGATGTAGCTCTGACCTGGCACAAACTGCTTAGGCATCTTGCCGCCTATATAGATATAATCAGGCGTAGCATCCTTGTTCTCACAAATGGTGCTCTCGCCGTTGATTCGGTTGCTGATAACCACCGGAACGTTGCTGCCGCCGATATTGCCTACAGCCACGGTTTCGCGGCGGGTAGGGTGCAGCCAGTCGAAGCTAGGACAAGCTGCGGCAGGAATCAGAAGATGTCCCTTCTTCTTGCCGATGTAATCTACCAGATGGCGTGCCACAGGAATCTCTGCAGCCGGCTCCTCGCTCAGGCTTACACGAACGGTATCGCCGATGCCATCAGCCAGGAGGGCACCGATACCTACGGCACTCTTGATTCTGCCATCTTCGCCTTCGCCGGCTTCGGTTACGCCTAGGTGGAGTGGGTAGTTCATGCCTTCCTTCTCCATTTCTTCTACCAGGAGGCGCATGGAGCGAACCATCACAACGGTGTTGGATGACTTGATGCTGATAACCACATCGTGGAAATTCTCCTTCTTGCAGATGCGCAGGAACTCGAGACAGCTCTCTACGATGCCCTCTGGCGTATCGCCGTAGCGGTTACGGATGCGGTCGGAGAGGGAACCGTGGTTCACACCGATGCGGATGGCAGTATGATGCTCCTTGCAGATGTTGAGGAAAGGTACGAAGCGATCCTCAATCTTCTGAAGTTCGTGGGCATACTCCTCGTCGGTATATTCCTGCTTGATGAACTTGCGGGCAGGATCCACGTAGTTGCCAGGATTGACGCGCACTTTCTCGCAATAGAGAGCAGCCACGTCGGCAACATTAGGATTGAAGTGAACATCGGCTATGAGCGGAGTCTGATAGCCGTCGGCACGGATGCCGGCATTGATGTTTTTCATGTTCTCTGCCTCGCGGGAACCCTGAGTGGTGAAGCGCACCAACTCGCCACCAGCCTTGATAATCTCCTCAGCCTGTTGAACGCAAGCCTCGGTATCATTGGTGTTGGTGGTGGTCATCGACTGGATGCGGATAGTATTATCGCCACCCAGGTCGATGGCTCCGATATGTGCCACAGAAGAGGCACGGCGGGTATAATTGAATAAATCTACCATAATATATAAGATAAGATATGCCCCAAAAGAATGGGGCATATCACATATTAGATTAATTACACTTGAAGTCGTATTTCACCTCAGCCAGATCCTTGTTGGCCTTCTCGATTTTGGCACCGAGACCCGCCTTCCAAGCCTCTACCTTCTGAGCCACTTCCTCATCGGCAAGGGCAATCATTTCAGCAGCGAGGATGGCAGCGTTCTGAGCCGCATTCACACCAACAGTAGCTACAGGAATGCCAGGAGGCATCTGGATGATGCTGAGCATGGCATCAAGACCATCGAGCATACCCTTGATAGGCACACCGATAACTGGCAGAGGAGTAGATGCTGCGATAACACCAGGAAGGGCGGCAGCCATACCGGCAGCGGCGATGATAACCTTCACGCCACGCTCCTTGGCTCCCTTGGCGAATGACTCTACTGCATCTGGAGTGCGGTGAGCAGAGAGGGCATTAACCTCGAAAGGAATCTGGTTGTCGTTCAACCACTTACATGCTTTTTCCATAACAGGCAGATCGCT
>CAVBFV010000353.1:0-2854 GCA_963594575.1 Lachnospiraceae bacterium
AGTCTATCAACTTGTCTTCTAATTGATCTACGCTTAACATATTATTAATGTTTATTTTTAATGTTTATTGTTTACTCTGTAAATGTTAACCGTTAACTATTAACTGTCAACTATTAATTCTCTTCCCGTTCCAAAAGGCACGACGGATTCCTTCTTCATCGAATTCCACTCTGATCTCTCCTCCTAACCATTCGGTCATCGGAAGTTCATTGCGAAACTCATAGTAGTTTACTACCCTATCCTCTACGATTTCTACTACTGCCTGCTCTAGTCTTGTACCATCAGGCAAATGTACCACATGGGCACCACATCGTCTCATATCTTTCATATACGTTTGGTATAAATCTGATATATCCAAACTAATTACTCTTCAGTTGGATGGGTTTATCAGGCATAGGAACCGGTGCACTTGTTGGAGGCATTGGAGTTCCAACCGGACGTGCAGGAACACTTGGACCAGGTATGCGGGTCTTACGGGCTGTATCTACTTTTGATGAATCAGAAGATGTTGCTGATGAAGATGCCGGTGCCACCTTCTTAGGATGCATACGAATAAGACGAATCTTGTTGACAAACATCAGCTTGAGAGTTGTCATAGAACCGGCATCAGAACTGAAGCCTCCCTCATTCAGCATGAAGAATCCCTTGACGCACTTAATTCCAAGACTGTCATTATCAGCGAGTTCCACACTATAGTGCTGAGCACTCTGAATATGAACTACAGTCTGTGCTACACTATCGTTCTTAAACTGTACAGCCAGTAAAGCAACACCATCGCGCATACCATCTTGGAAGATAAACTGCGACTCAAAATCAAGTCGGAACCGGTCACCCTTATGGAAAGCAGTATCAGCTTCAATCTTGAAACTGCGACTGTTGAAACCAGCATCTGTCGAGAATACCATTGAAGTAGCCTCTTTCCAAATATTGGCAGTATCGCCTACAGAAGTAAGATTGTCAAAATCACTATTTCCAGCACTATTTCCACCCAAAGCAACCGCCTCTTTATCCAATCTTTCAGCCAGATCCTTATACACATCATGCAGCAACTCTGTATGGCGCATGTAATAAACCATCGAACTGTCGAAGTCTGCCGACGTGACATCATGTTTCTTAAGTACTGCCTCGCGATAAGCCAGGCTATTCTTCTCACTACCACCATCTTCACTCTGAGCCATAGCAAGAGCGATGTGATAATCAAACAGAATATCTGTCATCTTACCTTTAGAGAGTACATCTCTTGGAAGCGAAGGCTTACAAGAAGCGAAAGCTGCGCAAAAGCCTACTATCAAACAGAGATAAAGAAAAGCTTTCTTCATGATTACTTGTCCTCCTTATTTTCTTGAGATTGAGACTTTATCTTTTCTTCAGCAGTTTCAATCAAAGAAGAATCTTTAACCTCCTTCTTCTTTTCACCACCTCCGAGAGCTTCCAGTTCTTTTCTACAGAAAAGCAAGAGAGAAATGATGCCGACTGATACACAGGAATCTGCAAAATTGAATACAGGATCGAAGAATGTACCATGCTGTCCACCCCAAAAAGGGAACCATTCAGGCCATGTATAGGTGAAGAACGGAAAGCGGAACATATCAACCACCTTGCCCATGAGCACGGGTGCATACCCCTCGCCGAAAGGCACAAGATAAGATACATAATAAGGTGAAGCACCGGTGAAGATAAGTCCGTAGAAGATGGAATCAATCATATTGCCGATTGCACCCGTCAGAACCAGCGCCACCAAAATGATGTATAACAAGCGATAGGTACCACGCTTAATGATGCGATGCAGATAAATGCTCAACGCACAGATGGCTACCAGGCGCAACAGACTTAGCCAGAACTTGCCGATAAACGACATACCCCAAGCCATTCCGTTGTTCTCAACAAATTCGATATAAAACCAATCAGTAACACGAACTGACTCGCCAAGGCAAAAATGGGTCTTGATGTACACCTTGATAATCTGATCGATAACAAGAAGCACAACCACCATTGCCGTGACGAGCCATCCGTATTTAATTTTACTTGTTTTCTCCATTTATTACTTTTTTCTAGCCTCCTTAGAAGCTACACTCAAAGTGGCATGAGGTACAGCACGCAAACGCTCCTTAGGAATCAACTCACCTGTTTCGCGGTCAATACCATAGGTCTTGTTCTGGATACGAACCAAAGCTGCTTCCAATCCCTTGATGAACTTCTGCTGACGCTGAGCCATCTGGATGATTTCTTCCTTGCTTTGTGCTTCACTACCCTCCTCAAGAGCCTTGTAGGTTGGTGATGTATCTACCACATCATTACTGTCTGAGTGGTTCAGCTGAGCCATACAATCATGATAAGTCTGCTTTGCCACCTTCAATTTCTCATCAATGATAGCGCGGAACTCCTCGAGCTCCTGATCGCTATAACGCAGTTTTTCGTTAGCCATAGATGTTATCTATTATGTTATTTGTTAATGTTTTTAGGGAATAAGGGCTAGAAAGTTAGAAGCAAGCAGTTTGGAAATGCTCCTAACTTCTAACTCCTAACTCCTAACTATTTAATTCTTCTCTACGAGAATGTTCAACTTAAAGTCATCAAACTCGGTCTCAACACCTGCGTTGTCTCCGATTTCGATGCTGTCTGCCAATACCTGACCCTTGATGTAGTCGCCGAATGCCTCGATGGCTGCGTTAGTATCCTCATTAGAAGCCACAGTCACCTTGATATGGTCGGTAATCTCCAAGCCAGTTTCCTTACGGAGGTTCTGGATACGGTTAATCAACTCACGAGCCATACCCTCCTTCTTCAATTCTGGGGTCAACTCTACCTCAAGCGCTACGGTCAGATTGCCCTCGTTAGATACGAGCCATCCTGG
>CAVBFV010000354.1:0-2849 GCA_963594575.1 Lachnospiraceae bacterium
TGTATCCTCGCTGCCATCTTTGTATGGAAGCTCGTTCCTGAGACCAAGGGTAAGACGCTGGAGGATATGACCAAGCTTTGGAAGAAAAACTAAGTACTTATTCTGTGAAATATCTAGACCGCCAGGCGTAGAAAGAAACGCCTGGCGGTTTTTCTTTATGCCCCCGGCTCGTCAGCTTAATCCATACCATGATATGACGGCGCGCTGTCGCCCCGTCGGTTGTGTCGGGAAAGTAGAGCAGACCCAGCTCGGTCTTGCTGTACATACGTTGGGGATAATTCATAAGCTTTATATTTTTTATGATGCAAAAGTAATGTTTATTTCAGACTTATGCAATTTTTTGAAGAGAAAAAATGCATTTTAATAGCTGATTTGTTGAAAAAAAAATCTTTTTCCTCACGTATTACGTATAATGTAAAAAATGTAAACGTATATATATAATATACTTGGTATAATGTAGGGAAGAAAAAATAGCTCCTAACTATCTGATATTCAATATCTTCTATTTTTAGGATTCGCCCTGGTAGTCATTCGGGCATCTCTGAAGGCATATTATTCGCCCTGATGGTACCTATTATTGGCTCTGGTAGTCATCAAAAAAGGTTAATTCGCCCTGATAGTCATTGCCCACCCAAATGAGGTGAAAAAATGATGTACTTCCGTTTACCAACTGAAGCGGTTGCGTCGGGTTAAGGATATGGCTGCACTGGGTTACGCAGACGTCTGGACAAGGTTAAGGATTCGACTGCATCGGGTTAAGGATTCGACAACGTAGGCTAACGGAGTCGTATCCGTCGATTTATCGAGACGGCTTGACTCGCTGACAGAACCATCTGGAGTAGCTGACTGAACCACTTGAATATTCTGCTGCATACTCCGATTTTATTTAACAAGTTAGGGCGCATCCAATCCGGATGCGCCCTTTTTCTTTGTATTCTCTAACTTTTTCCGAAACTTTTCCTAGAAATCTCTTGCAGATATGAAAATAAAACCGTAACTTTGCGCTATAGAATTTTAAAACAGATGGTTATGAAGTACTTAGATCCTAAGGCAGACCTTACGTTCAAGAAGATATTCGGCAATCATCCCGATCGATTGAAAAACCTTCTGAATACCCTTCAGTCACTCAATGAAGATGAACTGATACAACAGCAACAATATCTGCCGACAACAGAAGAACTGGAGATTTTCGGCTTTGACGGGGCTGACGGCAGAGGAAATCAAATAAAATAGCTTGATTACGCAAAATCAAGGCAATATCTTTGATTTTTTAAAAGAAAAATATTATCTTTGCATCAGATTTAATCAAACTATTCAAGTTTATGATAAAAAGCGTGATTACAGGAGATCTAGTAAACTCCACAAATATTGCTGCAAAATGGAGGCAAACGGTATTGGATACATTGAATGTATGCGCTGCAGATTTTCAGCCTCTAACTCTCTGCAATTTGGAAATGTATCGTGGTGATAGTTTCCAAATAGTTGTTGATAAACCAGACTATGCCTTGGCTGTAGCTATTGCGCTAAGAGCAAAACTTAAAGCAATGACTCCAGGCAAACAGCAGCTTTGGGATGCTAGATTATCCATTGGTATTGGTGACATTTCTTTTGAAAGCGACAATATTGTAACTAGTGATGGAGAGGCTTTTAGATTATCTGGCCGTTCGTTTGACAATATCGGGAAAAAAAGACTGAGCATATCGACTACATGGCCTGATTTTGATAAAGACATGGAGCTGGTCACTCGTTTTGCTGATGACGTAATTACGTCATGGACTGCTAAACAGGCAAAAGTAGTCTATCAGGCAATACTCTTTCCTAAACTTCAGAAAGACCTTGCTGAGGATTTGGGCATGACAAGACAAAACTTTAATTATCACTGGAGTTCTGCTAAGGGTCAGCTAATTCTTGACTATGTGGAATATTTCAAATCGTTAATTTCAAAATACAATAAGCAGTAACATGGAATCAATCATCATTTTTATAAAGTTACTCTGCGCTCATCTATGTTCTGATTTTATACTTCAGACTGATAGTATCAATAATGGGAAGCGCAAACCTGGTATCAAGGGGATTGGTTATCTGTTGCTTCATAGTGCCATACATGCATGTGTGGCCTATATCTTGGTGGCAGATTGGTTATGCTGGCTTGTACCTTTGGGCATTTTTGCCAGCCATTTTATAATAGACTTGATTAAATGTAGGTGCTATCAGGATTCTCTTTCTACATTTCTTGCAGATCAGTTTTTACACATTATAATAATTGGAGTATTATGGTTCGTTTTCTACGGAGATGGTACCGTTCTTTCATATATTGAGAACCATTATTCTGCAAATGTTTGGTTGACCGTCGTGGCATATATATTAATGTTAAGACCATCTTCTATCTTATTGGGGTTGTTTCTTAATAAATGGACACCTGTATCTTCTAGTGCACAGAGTTTACCTAATGCCGGACAATGGATAGGTTATATTGAAAGGATCATGATTCTGACATTCGTCCTTGTTGGCAGTTTCGAAGGAGTCGGCTTCTTGCTGGCAGCAAAGTCTGTTTTCCGTTTTGGTGAATTAAACAAAGCCAAGGAAATTCGCACAACTGAGTATGTGTTGATAGGCACTTTTTCTAGCTTCACTATAGCAATTCTTACAGGAATAGCAATAAAAAGTTTATTCTAAGCATCCCTGATTCACAAAAAAAAGGTCTATATGTCACGATGCAGAGTGGCATATAGATCTTTTTGGCCTTCAGCCCGTACTTGAACTACATACGAAAGTTCTGTGTTTAATGGTAAAAGAGGGTGTGTCATAAGTCCATGACGCACCCTTTTTCGCAAAAAACGCCTACTTGC
>CAVBFV010000355.1:0-2786 GCA_963594575.1 Lachnospiraceae bacterium
GCGTTGAAGGATTTGAACGCCCGCCAGCATAAGTACACCATCAACTTCGTGTATGATGAACTGGAGGATTTCAGGGTAACCAAGAGCATCCGAAACCAGAGCGTTCCCGATGCCATCATGCAGCTGATAGGATTCTATCCCATCAGAATGACGCAGGTGGAGGATAATATCATGGTGGAGTGTACGCAGAAGACAACCCTTCGTTATAAGGGACGTATTATAGATGAGAGTGGCAATGCTGCCGAATATGCAAATATAACCTTGTTGTCGCCCATTGATTCCACAATCGTAGGGCATGGTGTGAGCAATGAGAATGGAAGTTTTGTCATTCCTTGTAATTCCCGGAAGGTGTTAGCCTGTATCACATACGTTGGTTATAAGACAATCAACCGTATATACAGCAATCCGGAAATGGGAATTATCAAATTGCAGCCTGAAACGATGATTATCAAGGGAGTTGTAGTGAAGGGTGAAAGACCTCAGTATAAAATGTCGCCTGGAGGAGTGGAGGTTGCCGTAGAGCATACCTTGCTTTCTAAGATGGCAAACACTTTTGATGTCCTGAATCTGTTGCCCCGTGTCTCTGTTGATGGACAAAAGATATCCGTGTTTGGTAAAGGCACACCGATTGTTTATATCAACAACAAGCGTGTGAATGACAATAATGAGATTGTAAACATCACTCCCGACAACATCAAGTCGATTTCCGTGATTACAAGTCCTGGAGCTGAATATGATGCGGAGGTAGAGTCGGTAATTCGTATCCGCACCAAAGAGCGCCGTGCCAATGGGTTCAGCTTGCGTGCGGATGCTTTTGGTAAATACAACAAATGGATGTCGGATTACGAGCTTATCAGCGCCCGGTATCAGACCAAGAAATTCGAGATAGCCAATAGTTTATGGACTATGGGTACACATGACGGGGAGGAAAATAATTTGATTACCGATATCTATTTGCCCGACAAGCATTATTACAATGACCAGCTGATTCATTTGGATACTAACAACCGCTTCTTGTCGGAAAAACTCTCAGCCGACTATTCGCTTAATGATAGCAATTCCATCGGTGGCTCTTATCGCTACTATGGAATGTTGAAAGGTAGGACGAATAGTGTTAGCCGGCAGGATGTATTGCTGAATGGTATGGCACATGGCAGCATTGATCAGGAAGAGGTTATGAAGCCTTTTCTTAGTTTGCATCAGGCTGATATATATTATGTGGGAAAGGTTGGACATGTAGGTGTTGATTTTAACGCCACATATTATGCTGTCAAAAACAGGCGTAATGATGAGGGCTTTGAAATCAGCAAGGAGTTGGGCAATCAGGAGGTACACTCAAGCAATCGCCAGAATAGCGATATGTGGGCAGGCAAGTTGGTTGTGAACATTCCTTTGTGGAAAGGAAATATGTCTGTAGGAACGGAGATGTCGAAGACAGACTCGCACGGAACGTTTCTAAATGAAGAGCAGTTGGTGCCATCCACAAAGACGGATATCCATGAAAGGAATATTGCCGGCTTTGCACAGTACGGACTGGTTCTCAACAAGTGGAACATTGGTCTTGGTATGCGTTACGAGAATATCATTCGCGACTATTTCTCTGGTGGAGTCAAGCAGGATGATGTGAGCAGAAGATACAGCAACTTCTTTCCTAACCTCAGCATATCATGGAACAAAGGCAACTGGAATTGGCAACTTAATGTCAACGAGAAGATACATCGTCCAAGCTATCGGCAGTTGGGCAACTTCATGCAGTTTGACAACCGTTTCCTTTATGAAGGTGGAAATCCTACCTTGCAACCGGAGAAGGTGTTCAATGTTGAGGCAATGATGTTATATAAGTGGCTGAATGTATCTGTAGGTTACAAATACCTGAAGGATGTGATGGAGTGGACCAAGTATATCTATCCAGGAAAGGAGTTTGCTTATAACACGTCGTTGAATTTCGACCATAAGCAGCTGCTTTATGCTTCAGTCAATGTTTCGCCAAAGTTAGGCATCTTCCGTCCTACGTGGGGATTCAATTATAACCAGCAGTTTTTCGATACCAGGAAGTATGGTGCCAGCAAGGCATTAAGCAAACCTTTGCTGTCTTGTTCGCTCAACAATAATTTCGCTCTTTCAGAAACCATGAACGCGGCAATCAGACTTAATGCCTCAACAACCCATGCTGATGGATTTCTTATGATGAAGAGTGGTTACAGTGTCAATCTGCAGTTTGACAAGTCGTTTGCCAACCGCACATGGATCATTTATCTTTCTGCAAATGACATATTCAAGACGGCAAAGGAGCGTTGGACAATGTATGGACTTGGAGCGGGTACCACGAAAGACTGCTACAACTACACTCGCAACATCTCCTTGCAGGTTACGTATAATTTCAATGCCAAGCGCAGTAAGTATAAGGGTACGGGAGCCGGCAATGAAGAAAAGAGCCGCTTGTAGTTTTTGTTAGAAAGAAACTCTCTTAAAACAATGAATATATGACAATCGGTCAAGCGAAGGCAAAACCATATTGGCTTGCTCTTTGCTTGACCGATGTTTTTTACTTCTCTTCTGTTAGATACTCCTTTATTTGTTGCTCTAATACCGGAAGGTCGTTTGTAATCACATCCTAAACAACGTTGTTATCAACTTGGAAATAGACTACTGCGTAATACATCATGTCGTCTGCGATAAAATCCTCAAAGTTTTTACCTTTTGTATATCTGCAGATTCTTTCTATCGCCTGGAGCATGTGCTCTAAGCGGTTTTTATCTCTACTTCGTTCTCTCATATACTAAGAT
>CAVBFV010000356.1:0-2782 GCA_963594575.1 Lachnospiraceae bacterium
TTTTCTTTCGCTATTTCCGAAATTAGTCGTATATTTGCAGCGAACCAATTGGGTATGATTATGTGTGAAATAATAGGTAGAAAAAAGGAAATAGCAGAGCTGAAGCGTTACTACGAAAGTGGTAGGGCTGAGTTTGTGGCTGTGTATGGGCGTCGCCGTGTCGGTAAAACATTCTTGATTGATGAGGTGTTTCATGATGATATGGTGTTTCATCATACAGGATTGTCGCCTTACGACCGTCGTCGGAAGGTAACCTTGAAAGATCAGTTGCAGAATTTCTATTTCTCGCTTCTTCGTCATGGTATGGAGGATATTGCGCAGCCTAAGTCGTGGATGGAGGCTTTCTTTTTGCTGGAACGTTTTTTGGAAACTTGCGATAATGGTTCCCGACAGGTGGTATTTATCGATGAGTTGCCCTGGATGGATACGGCTCGTTCCGGCTTTCTTACGGCATTAGAGGCTTTCTGGAATGGTTGGGGCAATATGCGCCACAATCTGTTACTCGTAGTCTGTGGTTCCGCCACCTCCTGGATGCTTGATAATCTAATCAGTAATAAAGGAGGATTATACGGGCGTTTGACTGGCGAAATCAAACTGTCGCCGTTTACTTTGAAAGAATGTGAGGAGTTTTATCAGAGCCGTGGCATCAAGATGTCCCGTTATAATATTACGCAGGCTTATATGATTATGGGTGGAATTCCTTTCTATATGAATTTCTTTAATCCATCCTATAGTCTGGCTCAGAACATAGATGCCTTGTTCTTTGACCGTCAGGCGAAGCTGGGGGATGAGTTTGACAGGCTCTTCAATTCTGTGTTTGATCATGCCGAAGACTGTATGAAGATAGTTCGCTTTTTGGGTACCCGCCATGCTGGTTTCACCCGTAAGGAGATAGCAGAGCATACCGGTTTGAATCCGAATGGTGATTTTACCAAGATGCTGAAAGCCTTGCTGGGCAGTGATTTTGTGGTGAAATATACTCCTTTCGGTTTCAGTCAGCGAGAGGAGTATTATAAGCTTATTGATTCCTTTTGCTGGTTCTGGCTTCATTTTAAGGAGAAGAAGGCAGTAAAGCAAACTGATTACTGGCAGCAGCATTTGAAGGAGAGTGATGTTGCCTCATGGCGTGGCATTGCATTCGAGGAGGTTTGTTTGCAGCATATTTCACAGATAAAATATGCTCTTCATATTGGTGCTGTGTCTTCGCTGGAATCTTCGCTCATAGTGAAGGGAAGCGAGGAGACTGATGGCATGCAGATAGACTTGCTGATAGACAGGGCTGATGATGCGGTGAATGTTTGCGAGATGAAATTTTATAAGGCTCCTTATGCCGTGACCAAGGGCTATGCTCAGGTGCTGAATAGCCGTTTGCAGGCTTTGGAAGAAAAGAACCCTACCAAGACTTTCCTCCTTACGTATGTGGGAAATTCTGAACTGGTGAGTAATGAATACTCCGATATATTCAGGGCATCAGTAACTCTGGATGATTTGTTTGTTTGAATATCCCGAAACTTGTAAAATAAGGCGTTCTGTGTAGTTAAAAATATGTAAAATAAGGCATTCCTCATTATTTTTTCTTATCTTTGTTCGCCCCGAAAAAACAACGGGATTGGGTTGTGAAAAGGGGGAAGAGAAAATAGAGATAAATATAAATATAAGAAATGAACAAATTAAAAGCTTTATTGGGTTTCGACCCAAAGACTACTACGGTCAAGACGGAATTGATAGCTGGTATGACTACCTTCCTGACCATGTGTTACATCCTGGCTGTGAACCCTACCATCCTCGCCACTACGGGTATGGACAAGGGAGCTCTCTTTACTGCTACAGCCATCGCTTCAGCCATCGCCACCTTCCTGCTGGCTTTCATGGCAAAGTTGCCTTTTGCCCAGGCTCCCAGCATGGGACTGAATGCCTTCTTCGCCTTCACCCTTTGTCAGGCTATGGGCTTGACCTGGCAGCAGGCTTTGGCGGTATTGCTCGTAGAGGGTATCATCTTCCTAGCCATCACCTTCCTCAATATCCGCGATAAGATATTGGAGTGTATTCCGAAGAATCTCCGATTCGCCATTTCGGCAGGTATCGGTATGTTTATCGCCTTTATCGGTTTGAAGAATGCGGGCATCATTACTGCCAATGCGGATACTTTCGTGCAGCTCGGCAAGTTTACACCAGTCAGCATCCTGGGTCTCATCAGCATCCTGCTCTGCGGCTGTCTGATGGCGAGAAGAGTGAAGGGCTCCCTGTTTATCGCCATCATCATCTCTACCTTGATTGGTATTCCGATGGGCGTAACCCAGTTCTCTGACAACTGGATGCCGGTATCTACCCCTCACAGCATTGCTCCTATCTTCTGCCAGTTCGATTTCACCGGCTTCTTTACTCCTAAGATGTTCATGGTGGTATTCTCCCTGTTGCTTGTCAACATCTTCGATACCATCGGAACAGTTCTGGGATTGGTTTCCAAGCTCGGTGTCAAGGAAAATGAGAAGGGCGAGATTCCGGGCGTGAAGGAGGCGATGATGAGTGATGCCATCGGTACTACAGCTGGTGCATTGCTGGGTAGCTCTACCATTACCACTTATGTGGAGAGTGCTTCGGGCGTTGCCGAGGGTGGTAAGTCGGGCTTGACATCTTTCTTTGTGGGTTTGATGTTTATCCTGAGCATCTTCCTGGCTCCAATCTTCCTCCTGATTCCGAGTGCTGCCACCAGTGGTGCCCTGGTAATGGTGGGTGTATTGATGATTGATTCGTTCAAGAAGATTGAGTTGGAGGATATTTC
>CAVBFV010000357.1:0-2751 GCA_963594575.1 Lachnospiraceae bacterium
GTGAAAAGTTTATGAAAAAGTAAGAGATTGCGTTTCTTATGTGACAGGACAAGGGTCTATATGCCACGATGAACAGGTGGCGTATAGACCCTTAATTATATGGTGATATTTGTCATCAATATCTCCGCTATTATATTTTTTATGTATTGTTCAGATTCTTAATGATTTCCAAAGGTAGCTGGGTAGCTTTGGCAACCTGTTCGGCAGAAAGTCCCATTGCCAGCAATCGTTGTGCTGTTTCTGTGTTGGCCTCATGTTTGCCTTCTGCTCTACCTATTTCTATACCTTCACGCTTGGCAGTATCTACGGAATTCTTGATGTCGCGATATGCCATCTTGCTGGTCTCGTACTCCCTCATTTCCTGCGGAGTAAACTTGGCTATCTCGGCTTCCTCGAAGAGGCGGTCGAAGACTTTATCGCACAGTTCTTTAGGGCGCTGGGTAAGCTTATAGAGGTTCTTCAGTGCATAGAGCCACTTCTCGTAGAGCGTATCCAGTTCTTCCAGGGGTTTGTTGAACTTGGAAATCTCTACATAGATATATTCGAGTTTGTCGTAAAATACTTTGTGGGTAGCTGTGTCGCACAACTGCACATGATGGCGGATTTTCTCCTTGTCGAAAGCATCCTCGTTCATGTTGAAGTTGAGCAGGGCAACGGTATAGATATGATTGAGTTTGAAATCCCAGTCATTCCCCTTTGGTGCCTGTTCGCGAATCGGGAAGGTTGAGTAGAAAAGGGCGCGATCCTTGAAATACGTCTGGTAGGCGTTCTGCATTTCTACGATGAACTTCTCGCCGTTTTCGCCTTCGCAATATACATCAAAGATGGCTCTGCGGTCGGTATAGACATCTCCTACGTGCTCTGGATTCAGATACTTCACGTCCTTCACAACCTGTCTGCCATTAAACAAGCTGTTGAGGAAGCAAATGAGCAAATCCTTGTTCATTGCCGTTCCAAAAATTCGCTTGAAACCGAAGTCGGTCAGCAAGCTGATATATCTTTCTTCTACCTGCTTCATAATCATCTATATTAAAATGCTAGCGCAAAGTTACGACTTTATTTTCAAACCCGCAAGAGATTTCTGTGAAAAGTTTATGAAAAAGTAAGAGATTGCGTTTCTTATGTGACAGGACAAGGGGCTATATGTCACGATGAAAAGGTGGCGTATAGACCCTTGGTTATATGGTAACTAAAGTTTCGCAAGTTACTTGAATATACTGACAAGGAAAAGACTTTACATTCGAAGCTTTCTGAAAGACTCCGGAAAGAGAAGTGAAAGAAGCTGGAAGACTGGTGCGCCGCACGTGGGGGTACCATATTGAATATGGTTACCCTGTCGCATTCGTTGGATATTCCTAAGGCGGAGCGGTCCCGATACTTCTTGGAGACTGACATCATTTCAGCCGAGTACAGCTTCTCTGTCTGCCCCTATCTGTACCGCATTTTCAAGTTAAAGGAAGGCTGTACTCCTACCGAATGGCGGGAGAAAATGGCTGAAAATGTAGCCGCAGAGGATAAAATGCAGGATTAACCATTTTTCGATAAATACCAGGAAAACGCATCGCGAAATGAAAAAATACGTTAAAAAGGGTGTCGCATTCATAGGAATGCGACACCTTTTTGATAGGAATGCGACACCTAAACAGAGGAATGCGACACCTTTTTTGAAAAAAAAACACTATATTTGCACCATGAAAGAATTATTAGAAACCATACCAATGATAGAACTCGCCTTGATCATCATCGGGGTGTTTGCACTCATGTTAGGTATCATCTTCGTATATGCCATGATACATGAGTACAGGATGTATCTTGAGGAACATCGGAAGGCTCGCATCAGCTTTCGTGATTTCTTCAAACAGGAACAGTTTTATATCTTTCTATTTCTGGTATCGATATTCATCATGTCGTTAAACCTCCTGTATTTCCTGGAGTGAGTTTCGGCAATAAGCAGACAAATATTAATAACAAATATAATATTAAATTATGAAAAAGCTTAACAATCAATTCTATGGGTCGTATGTCGGCCGTATGAACTATGGGGGGGCAAAGTTCTATAGATTTGCCCTATTCCCATTGATGTTGTTGATGTTGTTGTTTGTGCCTACACGTATGGTGGCGCAGACAGATTACGACACGTCTGTAACGTTTAGTGCCTTAGCAGGTAACCCTGAAGGGAAGTCTGAAGCAGAAAATTTCAAGAAACTCTTTGATGACAAAAAGACATTAGGTAATTCCAGCAAGTGGTGCTGCGATTTCTATAGCAGCGCCAATGTCATCTTCAAAGCCAGCAAGGCAGGAGTGCCTGTGGGCTACACCATCACAACGGGTGATGACAATGAAACTTGGGGAGGCCGCAATCCGAAGTCATGGAAGCTCTATGGCAACAACGAAGGAAAAGATGGCGCTTGGGTGCTTATCGACGCGGTAGAAAATGACACGAAGCTCAAGGATGAGAACAATACTTCGTACGACTTCCCCTGCGAAGGTTCTACCTCTTATCAATATTTTAAATGGGAAATCTCGGCTATTCATGGTGGAGACATATTGCAGGTAGGCGAGTTTGAACTCAAACTCCAAACCTGTTCGCACAAGAATGCCGATGGCTCGGATGCCCTTGGTGAAGTAATCGAAAACGTAGAACCAACTTGCACAGAGCATGGCTATACCACACACAAATGCTCTCTCTGCAATTTTATTGTGAAGGTATATAAGGATGATGTGCTTAAACCACATACACTCACTCATCAT
>CAVBFV010000358.1:0-2729 GCA_963594575.1 Lachnospiraceae bacterium
CTCTTATATAAATTAAAATTTTATGTTGATATGACCAATATGGGGATGGCTTCCGTGAGGAAGGTGCATCCCCTTTTTTTTTGTTGGGGGTGCCATAAGTCTGGACAATAGTTGGTGCATAACAGTTGGGCAACGCATGCACAACAGCTGTTGTGCATGCGCATATCAGCTGTTATGCAAGCGCACAACAGCTGTTGTGCGACCGACGATACAGACTGTCTCAACAACATATTCTATCTCTTCCGACAACTTCAGCTATCTCTTCCAGCAACATATCCTATCTCTTTCGACAACTTCAACTATCTTGTTTTAACAACATATCAGTATTATTCCAACAACAAAAGAGGGTGCATCATTAATTAATGACACACCCTCGTCTGATTATTCTTATTAATGTTGGATTAGAAAGCTAAATCTACTTCTACCGGGCAATGGTCGCTGCCCATGATTTCGGTATGGATTTTAGCCTCTGTAATCTGTTCCTTGATACGGTTGGATACAAGGAAGTAGTCGATACGCCAACCGGCATTCTTCTCGCGTGCCTTGAAACGGTATGACCACCACGAATAGGTAACCTCATCTGGGTGGAGATAACGGAAACTGTCGGTGAAGCCATCGTTCAGAAGGATAGTCATCTTTTCGCGCTCCTCATCGGTGAAACCGGCATTACGGCGGTTGGTCTTCGGATTCTTGATATCTATCTCTTCGTGAGCTACATTCAGATCACCGCAGATGATGACTGGTTTCTTGGCATCAAGAGATTTCAGAAATTTGCGGAAATCGTCTTCCCAAGTCATGCGATAATCCAGTCGCTTGAGTTCTGTCTGAGAATTTGGAGTGTAGCAGGTAACGAGATAGAACTGGTAATATTCCAGCGTGATGATTCTGCCTTCATGATCATGTTCCTCCACGCCCATGCCATAACTTACGTTTAATGGCTTGTGCTTGGTATAAATGGCTGTACCGGAATATCCTTTTTTCTCGGCGTAGTTCCAATAACTCTCGTAGCCCTCAAACTGAAGGTCGAGCTGTCCCTCCTGCATCTTTGTTTCCTGCAGGCAGAAGAAGTCGGCATCGAGCTCCTTAAACTGGTTCTCGAAGTCCTTGCCCACGCAAGCGCGCAGGCCATTTACGTTCCAGGATATAAACTTCATTTTTTTATAGTTTATAGTTAAAAGTTAATAGTTTACAGTTGATGGCAAGAATGCTCTATGAACTATCAACTGTAAACTATCAACTATATATTAAATTCTCTTCGTTTCTCCTCTCAGCAGACTCATAAACTCCTGGCGGGTGTTCAGTGAATTGAAGACTCCGCTGTAGTCGCTGGTGGTGGTAATGGAATTCTGTTTCTCTACACCGCGCATCTGCATGCACATGTGCTTGGCTTCTATCACTACCATCACACCCTGAGGATTCAATGTTTCCTGAATGCAGTCTTTAATCTGCTGGGTAAGACGCTCCTGTACCTGGAGACGATGGCTGTAGATATCCACCACACGGGCAATCTTGCTCAGACCGGTAATCTTGCCGTTCGGGATATAAGCTACATGCACCTTGCCATAGAAAGGAAGCATGTGGTGCTCGCACATCGAGAAGAAATCAATGTCTTTTACGATGACCATCTGGTTGTATTTCTCTTCGAAGAGGGCATCGGTCAATACCTTGTGTGCATCCTGTGTATAGCCGCGAGTCAGTATCTGCATAGCCTTGGCTACTCGCATCGGCGTTTTTACAAGTCCTTCACGCTCAGGGTCTTCTCCCAAGAGCTTTAATATTTCTGTATAGTGTCCTGCGAGTTCGTCCAATCCCTCGCGAAATTCTGTTTCTGGATTCATATCTTATTTACTTTGAATTTTGAACTTTATGATTAGTAAAGCTGTTGAATTCTTCACTCTTCACTTTAGTACTGTACCGTAATCTGTCCCTTAACAAGGCATGCCTGTCTGTATCCCAGGGAGCGAACCTTGGCGAGCATCTTCTGGGCTTCAGCTAAGCTGCGGAAGTTGCCCATACGGCAAATCCATCTTGGTGAGTAGAAATGAACATATACCGGCTGTTCAGGGAAATGAACTTTCAGCTGATTGCCAGTCTGTTCTGCTTTCAGACGGTCGTTACGTGAATTGCCGCCAGCGAAAGCCTGTACTCTATATCCTGTAACCTTATAGCTCTTGCGCATCACTTTCTTGCGCATATCCACTACAGGTGTCTCTGTTTCTTCGTTTTTGTTCTCTGCCTTTTGGGCATTGTTCACGTGGGCATTCTCTCGGGTTGCCTCATGATGCTGTGGCTCAGTCTTCTTCAGGGAGTCAGGACCCTGCTTGTGCTGAGTTTCAGGCTCTTTTTCTTTTTTCTGTGGGGTAGTCTTAGTCTTGTCGTCTTGTGGAATCACTTGTTTGCCGTTTACCAGTTCATCAATCGCCTTACTTTGGTTCACGGTTACAACACCCTTTCCCGGTTCCTTCTTTTTGAGATGGTCCAGGTAGTTCTGCGCATTAGCTGTGAATGTTGAGCAGAGGATCATAATCAATAATGTGACGAATTGTTTCATGACTATTCCTTTTATGTTTGTCGTCTTGTTTTAAAACAGCACCTTATTCTTGGATCTCTTTATATATAATAAGGTGTAATGAAGAATGAAGGGATGCGCTTCACGAAGAAGGCATCCCTTCGGGAAATGTAATATCCTTATGAGATTACTTCTTCCAAGCGTCGATGATACCCTTGAA
>CAVBFV010000359.1:0-2712 GCA_963594575.1 Lachnospiraceae bacterium
AATCTGGAACATTGGAGCATACTTAAAATCTGGAGTTTTTGCCATAATGTTTTTTGTTATTTAAAAACTGTTGAAATATTCAAGTCTAATTAATTCTCGTATTCTATTTCCTGGTCGAGGCTGTCGACGAAGTTGCGGAAAACCTCTTCCTCCACATCGCCCATGGCAAATTCTTTCTCAGCATCCTTTCGGATTTCTGCTATCCATGAGCGGCGTGCCTTGATATAATCTTCGTGTATGCGGTTGGCATCTTCGAGTGTGATGTCACTGATGCCGTAGTAATCGCAGATCATCTGGTAGGTCCATGCCCACTGGTAGTCGCGATAGTTGGCATTGATTTCTTCAAACCGGTCGAGCAACTGTTCTATATTCCCGATAGTTCCTTCCTTCACATCCCTAACGATGCCTTCTTCTTCAGAAACCGGGAGTAGGAGTCCCGAAAGATCATCCCAATCGCCCACGCCGACATGGCTGGCTGGAGGGGTGATGGCTGGGTCGCGCTTCAGTACACGCTTCAATACGGCACCCATGTAGATGCGGAGGGCGATATCATAATATTTGATGCCCTTGTGGAGCGATGAAGCCGGTATGATATATTCGTGATAGAGATACTGCGAAACATTATCGCCCGTTACCTCGCGCAGGTTTTCAAGAATCTTCTTACCCTTCAGAATCTCGCCAACAGAATAAGGTGAAAGCCAGTCGAAGTTGACGATGCTCTTGCGGTTCTCCATAGCACGGAGATCACGCTTAGGCCATTTCTTGATGTCGCGGTACAGACCTACGGTAGTGATGTTTCTGCCCGGGATGAGGAACATCTTGTCGCCATCGGCAATGAGGTAGGCGAAAGGCAGGTTGCGGGTGTTAGGGTGGTGCATCAGCTTGCCGAAGCATACTGAGAAGGAACCCAGAGTGGCTGGCATCAGGAGATAAGCACCGCTGGCTGTCTTGGAACCGCGCTCCAGAATGCCCCAGTGCATAGGTCCCATCTTGTAGGCATGGTTGCTGAAGTTGGTGGCAGAACCGGCGTTATAGAAAGAGAACATGCCTCCGATAAGCAGACTGCTCTTATGATGAGAAGCGGTGAAAGGACCGCAGAAGGCTGCACAAGCCTCGCCATTGCTCATATAGGAGTTGGCGAAGAATACGGAGGCTGAGGCTGTAAAGCCGTTAGCCAACTGGCAGGCTTCACCTACGAAACAATCCTGTATCTTCACGCTGTTGATGACGCTGGCGCCTTCAGCGATGATGCTGTTTTCTGTTATGACGCCCGTGCCGATATATACGTTGCCATGAACAGAGCCCAATAGCGTACAGTCGCTCAGACGGGAAGCACCGTTCACTTCGCAGTAATCATTGATTACGCAGTTGGTAATTTCCTTGGTATTGATAATCTTCACATTGTTGCCAATCTGTCCCCGATCCGGCATCTTGTTGTCGATGTCGGTCTTGATAAGCTGGCGAATCTTCTCCTTCATCTCCTTGTCAGGGAAATGCTTCACCATGAAGGCGGCGAGCTGGCTGTTCAGATCACTGAAGAGGATTACGTTGCCTTCTCCCACCTCGTTGAGTACACTCACGAGATTTCCTTCTCCGTAAGTAGCTCCTTCGGTGGTTTCCATGGTCGAGATATTTGAGATGTAGCAATCATCGCCAATGGTATAGTTGTTGATGAAATTGCCTACGTTTTCTATCAGACAGTCGTCGCCTATGGTTACATTGCGCAAGGTGGCGTTGTTGATGCCCGAATGCTTTACGAAGCCCTGGCTCACCTCCACGTTCTTGTTGAAGGAGCCGATGTTTACTTCGCCATAGAGCATCACGCGGTGCATGAAGTTGGGCTTGAAATCTTCTGATACATTGACTGAGGTCCAGTCTTCGGCCCAGCAGTCGTTATGTTTAAGCACCTCGATTTCCTCGGTGGTTAAAGGTCTGTAATCATTCATAACTTACTTGTTGTTGATATTTATGTTCTTACTCATAATCCTGGTACAGGAAGTCGTTGTATGGATACTTCTGTACGTGCAACTCTCTTACTTTCTTGTAGAGTATCTCGCGGAATTCGTCGATGTTCTCCTTGTTCTTTGCCGAGATGAAGAGGCAGTCCTCATTGAGTTTTGCCATCCAGGTCTTCTTCAGGTCTTCCAGCGGGATGTTCTCTTTCTCCATCGGTGTGAGGTCGTCTTCCTCTTTTTCTACCCATGAGTAGTTGTCTATCTTGTTGAAGATAATCATCGATGGCTTATCGGCGCAATCCAGTTCCTTGAGCGTATTCTCTACTACCTGGATCTGCTCTTCGAAGTCGGGATGTGAGATGTCTACTACGTGCAGAAGAAGGTCGGCCTCGCGTGTCTCGTCAAGGGTACTCTTGAATGAGTCGACCAGGTCGGTTGGCAATTTGCGGATGAATCCTACGGTATCGGCAAGGAGGAACGGCAGGTTGTCTACCACCACCTTGCGTACGGTGGTGTCGAGGGTGGCAAAGAGTTTGTTCTCTGCAAACACCTCGCTCTTGCTGAGCAGATTCATGATGGTAGATTTACCTACGTTGGTATAGCCCACCAGTGCCACGCGCACCATTCTGCCTCTGTTTTTTCGCTGTGTAGTCTTCTGCTTGTCGATTTCTGCCAGTCGTTCTTTGAGGAGACTCATTCTGCCGAGGATGATACGGCGGTCCATCTCGAGCTGGGTCTCACCCGGTCCACGCAGACC
>CAVBFV010000360.1:0-2705 GCA_963594575.1 Lachnospiraceae bacterium
CTCCTGCAGACAACCACTCTGATTGCTGAGCTGCTGACATTGCAGACCGATGTCAACCAGGATGATGGCTGCGATGAGTCCGGCGTAAGTGTCGCCGAAGAGCAAGGCTATTGCCCAGGCGATGATCTGCATTCCTGCGCCGAACAGATTGAATTTTCGAATGCCAAACCTAGGAACCAGTTTTCCCACACCACTGGCAGCAACGGCTCCCATGATTCCGCAAAGTCCGAGCATTCCTACCATATCACTTCCTGCGCTGAAAGGTGGCTGCGCCAGATGGAACGCCAGACAAGACCATATTGCCATCATACTGCCGAACCCGAAGGCTGCACGGGTGGAATAGATGCGGATAGAAGAATGGAAAAAGAAAATTTCTGCTATCGTGGTCATCAGCCCTCTGTAGGTTCCTACATAGTTGCGCTTCATCTCAGGCATCATGAGCAGCATGATTCCCATGCAAACCACCATCACGAAGGCAGCTATGATAAACATCTCCCGCCATCCCAGCCATTCGCCGATGTAACCGCTGATTACTCGTGAGGCAAGAATGCCCGTCAGCAGTCCGGAGAGTACAATGCCCATATTCCTGCTCTTGTTCTTGGGTTCCGAAAACTGTCCGGCTATCGGAATGAAGAACTGCGGAATCACCGAACAGGCGCCAATCAGCAGTGAAGCTCCCCAGAGCATCCATACGTTTTGCGCTGCAGCCATCACGATAGCCATCAATGCAGCAATGGTCATATTGACAAGGATGAGTTTCTTGCGCGAAAGCATGTCGCCCAAGGGAATGAGGAAGAATAAGCCCAGCGCATAACCTATCTGGGTAATGACGGTGATGAGGTTAGCCTTCTGCTCGGTAATATCCAGGTCGTGGCGGATGAGTTCGAGAAGCGGCTGATTGTAGTAGCAGTTGGCTACGGTGAGTCCTGCGACGATAGCCATCATCAGGAGAATGCTGCGGGGAATGCCCTGATTTTCTTTTAGCTGTATCATTTTCTGTCTGTTTGTTTCTTTGTTTTGAGTGCAAAGTTACGAAAAAATTCCCGGCAATCAAAGTTTTTGGGGACGATTTCTTGGGAAAATCTTCTTCCTCAGGCAGAAAAACTTTCTGTTCTTTCCTTCGCGCGCGTACCTTATTATATGTATATAGTGCTGCTCTGAAGAGGTGTTGGCGCGCACCCTTGTTACGCTAAAAAACACCGAAAAGTGTTAAAATTAGGCTGTTTCCGAGCACACCAAAAACTTTAACCTTTGTTAGCACTTTGTAAGTAGCTGATTTATAGCGATTTGTAATTTTGTTACAAAATCACCTAAAAAAAAATCGCAAAAAAAAGAACAACGTATCAAAAAAATGCTTACCTTTGCATCGTTCAAAAGAACAAATGATTGTTTTACAGATTTTAAAAAAGCAAAGAAAATGAAGAAATTAGTTTTTATGTTCGTAGCTATCGCAGCTATCTCTTTCGCATCATGTGGTAACAAAACAGCTCAGAACACAGCTTCTGCTGATTCTGACACAGCTCAGGTTGATACAACTGCTGCTGACACTGCTGCTGCTGATACAGCTGCTGCTGATTCTGCTAAGTAATTTGAAATTACTTGCGAACGAAAAAATGAGAGAAACAACCGCTGGACTTCGGTCTAGCGGCTTTTTCGTTTTATAGAGACTATGTTTCATTTTTTTTAGGTTACCTTTTAGAATATTAGAAAAGATAATTTATGATAGATTCAAGTGCCTTCCAAGGTAAAAAGGCAGCTTACTATACGCTAGGCTGCAAACTCAACTTCTCTGAAACTTCCACTTTTGGCAAAATGCTCGAAGATATGGGCGTCATTACTGCTAAAAAGGGGGAGAAAGCTGATATTTGTCTTATTAACACCTGCTCGGTAACAGAAGTTGCCGATCATAAATGCCGTCAGGCTATCCACCGGATGGTGAGAAACAATCCGGGCGCATTCGTTATCGTGACGGGCTGTTATGCGCAGCTCGAATCTGAGAATGTCAGCAAGATAGAGGGTGTAGACCTCGTGTTGGGTGCTAACGAGAAGGCGCACTTGATTCAATATCTCAGCGATGCATGGGCGCAGAAATTTGCTCAGGAAAACGGATTGGCTGCTCAGGCCTCTCAGAACGGCGATGCAGAAAGTTCTCTGAACGTCGATGCTGAAAACTCTCAGAACGGCGATGCTGCGGCTCTTCATCAGCATTATAGCGTGAAGACGAAGGAAATCAAGACCTTCCAGCCTTCTTGCTCGCGTGGCAACCGTACCCGTTATTTCCTGAAGGTGCAGGACGGCTGCAATTATTATTGCACCTATTGCACCATTCCTTTTGCCCGAGGCAATTCGCGCAACCCGAGCATCCAGTCGCTTGTGGCTCAATGTGAGCAGGCGGCTGCTGAAGGCGGTAAGGAAATCGTCATTACCGGTGTGAATATCGGTGATTTCGGTCAGACTACCCATGAGCGATTCATCGACCTTGTCAAGGCGATGGATCAGGTAGAAGGAATCAAGCGTTACCGAATCTCGAGTCTGGAGCCTGATCTCTGCGATGATGATCTCATCGCATATTGTGCCCAGAGCCGTGCCTTTATGCCTCATTTCCACATTCCTCTGCAGAGCGGAAGCGATGAGGTGCTCAAGCTGATGCACCGTCGTTACGACAAGGCGCTCTTTGCCCACAAGGTGAATCTTATCAAGGAGAA
>CAVBFV010000361.1:0-2689 GCA_963594575.1 Lachnospiraceae bacterium
CAACCGGCAAAGTAACCGCCGGATGCAGCATTGTCGCCAACAAGACTGAACACATACTTATAATATCCATCACGTGCTTCTGTTGTAGAAGAAGTTGAGAAAGAGAAACCATCACGAGGATAGCCGAACTCCTCCATCACCAATGGTTTCCTGATACGTCCGCATACCTCAAGATGTTCATCAATATACTCCTTGGTGTTCTGGCAGGAGATACCCAAATCTTCCAACAAATGGTCTTTTCTTGCCCAACTCCAGTTGTATGGCCAAAGATGAATGTTGCAATAATCCACATTTTTGTCGGCACAGATCCGTTCCCAACAGTTCAGTTCACCTTCACATCCCCATTTGCCTTCGCTACCGATAGAAATCAGATGATTCTTGTCGAGCGAACGGATCAGCTTGCTCGCTTCACCCAGCCACTTTTCGAAAGCAGGCAACTGCTCTTTGCTGAAAGCACGCGGCTCATTACCTATCTGCCATGACATGATGGCTGGGTCGTCCTTATACTTCTTTTTTGTATATCTGTTGGTTCTCGTAAGTATGAATTTCACATAATCATAGAAAAGCTGATGCGCCTTTTCGCAGGATGCATATTGGGCAACGAAGTTCATGAAGGCAGGATAGCCATCTTCGTTAGGACGCGGAGCCTTACCCAGACCAGCCTGCTCCAGGTAATAGCCATAACCGCCACTCCATTCCCAAGAGTTGTTCAGGTAGAGCACGGCTACCATCTTACGCTTGCCCATCTCCATCAGCAGATAGTCGAGACCGGCAAGAATCGTATCGTTATAAACGCCCGGCGCTTCCTGCAGCGTCGGTTCAACCTTGGTCTTCACTCCTCGCTTTCCATCAGAGCCCACCAGGATGCGGAGATTGTCAATACCCATCTCCTTCATCTTGTCGAGTTCCTTGCAGAGACGCTCACGGTTACCGCCCTGCCCTTCTGAACCGAGGATAGCACCATACCAGAAATTGGTACCTACATAATAATAAGGTTTACCGTCGCGAACGAAATGTCCGTCTTTCACCTGCACAAAGTTTGACTTCGCAGAGATATTGCATGTAGCCAATGCCATCATCAATAAAACAAATATCTTCTTCATTTATTTATTAAGTTTACAGTTTAAAGATTCATTTTCGGTTGCAAAGATACGAAATAAGGGCAAAAAAGCATGATACTTTTTTGCCCTTTCTACATATAAATCTAAACTATGCTTATTTATTATTGCTTTTTCTCTATTTTTCTAAGGTTTCGGATAGATTTTCAGATAATCTTCCATCCCTTCGGCTGCTCCCTGCATCACACCTTTAAATATATAGGAGTCGGAAACCACCTGCTTCTTTCTGTCGAAGATGGTCATGTGAGGAAGAGGCTGCACATTGATATCCCAGACATACGGGATAAGTCCTGCCTTCATCATTTCGGCAGTCACAGCACCATACCATGCCATCATACTCTCATTATGCTTCTCCTGATTACCACCGAAGAGAGAGGCATCCTTACGGTTGGCACCATATTCGCCGATGACTACCGGATAGCCCCGGTCAACAAACTTCTGTTTCATCTTCATCACCTGATTGGTGATATGCTGGTAGGCATCCACATTCTTATTATTATACCAGATGGTATTCACGGTTCGTCCCTGATCATCGGCAGGCGCATGTCCCTTCCAATAGAGAGCCACCTTGCCCCAATCGGCATCCTTGTCCATCAGAGTAAATGTATAAGGATCATAGAAATGAACCTCAGCCATCAGCCGGTTCTTTGCCTTATCCTTCAGACGGGTGATGTCATAGGAATCCATGGCAGCCAAATCAATCTCGGTCTTCGGAGCCTGTACGATGAGCACACGGTTGGCATTATTACCACCGGCAGCACGGACGGCATCGATAAACACCTGTTCGTAAGCCAGGAGACGGTCGGCAAACTCCTTGCTTTCGGGAGCCAGCATTTCGCCCTGGGCCTGCGGACTGGCACCTCCCACTCCCGGTTCGTTGAGGGCAGCAAAGAGAACCCGCTGGTCATAAGCCTTGAATTCCTTTGCGATATTCGTCCATAGTTTGCGGAACATCTCCTTATGTTCAGCCACATTCACCCCACTGGTAAAGGCATCATGCTCCATCCATCCGCCATCCCAGTGTTCGTTGATGATGACACAGAGACCGGCATTGAGACCATAGTTCACGATTTCCTTGATTCGTTTCATCCAGACCGGATCGATGCTCATATTCTCTTTATCCGTAAGATGACCAGCCACCCAGGATATTGGGATGCGAAGACTATGGAATCCCTGCTGTTTCAAACTCCGGATATAACTTTCAGTAGTCTTGTCATTCTGCCATGAAGTTTCCGACTTCAATCCTGCATTATTGGTAAAGACATCGTTCCAGTCGCATGCCTCCATCGTATTCCCCAGGTTTACCCCTGGAGCCATATAGTGAGCCAGTTCGGTAGCCGTGAGTTTCATTTTCGAGATACGACTATCCACTGTTTTAACCTGTGCGCCAGCCCAAGCGAAATGAGCGGCAGCCCATATAATCATAACTATCTTCTTCATATATCAATCTAACGTATTATCGGTTTTGAAGTTATCATGTTGCAAAGATAGCGAAAAAGCTGTAGCCTGAATGTATACTTTTGATAAAAGGATAGGTATATTATGTTAGGATGTACGATATTTGCACAAAA
>CAVBFV010000362.1:0-2678 GCA_963594575.1 Lachnospiraceae bacterium
TACCTTCACTCTCGGTGCTGACATGATGGAAGGCGAGAGCAAGACTGTAACTTGGAGCGCAACCAATGCAGATAACGAAACCAAGACAGGTTCTGCTACCTTCAACAAGATAAAAGAGGTAGTTATTCCTACTCCAACAGGTATCTTCGCTTACTTCCTCGCTCCTGCAGAATGGAGTGACATCCACGTATGGGCTTGGAATGATACAGACAACTTTACTGGTGGTAACTGGCCAGGTGTAGCTTGTACAAAGACCGGTGCGAAGAAGAATGGTTTGGATGTCTGGATGTGGAAGTATGATGGCGATTTGACAACTGCTCCTACTATGATCATCTTCAACAACGGCGGTGGTCAGCAGACAAAGGATTTGAAATTCGAAAACGGTGCAGTTTATAACCTTGCCGGTAAGACCAATGAGTCTGTCTCAACAGGCATCAACCAGGTAGGTAGCAAGAAGGCTCCTGCTAAGTTGAAGATTTACTCTATCAATGGTGTGAAGGTAGCTGAGGTAGGCAGCATGGCAGATGCTGAGTACATCCTCGCTCCTGGTGTCTATATTTGCAGTGGCAAGAAGTACGTTATCAAGTAATAAATTTCTTTTCTCTTTTAGATACGCAAGTTTTCGGCTGAAAACTTGCGTATTTTTTTCGTATAATCGTTTGTGTTTGTTTATTTTACTTATTAATGCAATCGGTTGCACGAAAAAATGAGCAGAAGATGCTTTATTTATTTGTTATCATCATTTATTATGATTAAATTTGTAAGTGGAATAAAATTTGACTAAATATCTTAACTTAATTCAAAAATTTTTATGAGAAAGTTCAAGAAGAAGCTCTTTGCAGCGATGCTGCTGCTCCTTGCCTCGTCTAATGCGATGGCGACTGACAACTTCACGGATAATCGTACAGATTTCCGAGATGAAAGTATTTACTTCATGATCACCACGCGTTTCTACGATGGAGATCCTAAAAACAATGTGCTCTGCTGGGACAACCAGGAAGCACAGAAGAGTACCAAGGACCCTTGCTGGCGAGGTGACTTCCAGGGTGTCATCGACAAGCTCGACTACATCAAGGCGTTAGGTTTCACTGCCATCTGGATTACTCCTGTCGTACAGAATGCATCCGGTTATGACTACCACGGCTATCATGCTTCGGATTTCTCCAAGGTAGATTGCCGTTATCAGAGTGGTGACGGCAAAAAGAGCGGTGACGTGATGTTCCAGGAACTCATCGACAGGGCTCACGAAAAGGGTATCAAGATTATCCTCGATATCGTGCTCAACCACTCCGGTAACTTCGGTGAGGAGAAGCTCTGCAAGGAGTTCGACCGTGATACTCGTCTTCGTAACCAGGCAGACATCAATGCTTGTATGATTCCTAATTTGGAAACATTGGGTAGTGACTATCCAAGTCTTCTGCCTGGTTATCAGTATCAGCGTCGTCTTGCCCTGATGAAGAATACCGATGGTCAGAATCATGATCCACATAACTACTGGCACCATTTCGGTAACTTCAACTGGGATGAGCCAAACCGCTGGTGGGCTCAGATTGCAGGTGACTGTGTGGACCTCAATACTGAGAATAATACAGTGGCTGATTATCTTGTCAAGTGCTATGGCAACTTTATCAAGATGGGTGTCGATGGTTTCCGTATTGATACATCCGGTCACATCTCACGTCTTACCTTCTGCAAGCAGTTCATTCCTCAGTTTGCTGCCCTCGGTAAGCAGTACGAGGACAAGCGATTGAACAAGGCTCCATTCTTCATGTATGGTGAGGTTTGTTCCCGTTACAGTGCTGTGCAGTACCGTGGTCAGGACAACCTTTCACCTTATTATTATACATGGAAGGCTCCACAGAACTTGATGGATCAGTTTGATGGCAGCCAGTCATACTGGGACACTCAGGAAATCTATGACAGAGGTACAGGTTATGATGATAAGCTGATGCCTCTCTGCGAGAAAGATAAAGCGAATTCTCCAGAAAGCAACAATACCTTTATGCTGAATGGCGCATGGCATGAGCCAGATTATTCTCAGTCAAGCGGTTTCAATGTGATCGACTTCCCATTGCACTACAACTTCGGTAATGCTGCCACCGCATACCGTTTGGCTAAGTCTGGTGATATGAAATATAATGACGCTACCTATAATGTGGTATATGTTGACAGTCACGACTATGGTCCTGGGTCAGGGTCTCGTTTTGGCGGCTCAGACGCTCAGTGGGCAGAGAATCTCTCTCTGATGTTCACCTTCCGTGGAATCCCATGTCTCTATTATGGTTCTGAGGTAGGTTTCCGTCGCGATGTTGTGATTGACAGAGGTCCTAATGGTCCTCTTTCTGAAACGGGTCGTGCTTACTTCGGTGGTTATATCACAGGTGATGTAGAAGCATCAGACTTCGGTGAATACAAGGCTTCTGGTAACGTGGATGCTACATTGAATCATGATTTGGCTCAGCACCTCATCCGTCTGAACAAGATTCGTCAGGCTGTTCCTGCTCTCCGTAAGGGTCAGTGGACAGACGAGGGTTGTAAGGCAACAGGTAATAATGGTATCGCCTTCAAGCGTGCTTATAAGGACAGTTATGCACTCGTAGCCCTCAATGGTGGTGCTACTTTCACAGATTGCCCAGCTGGTACTTATACAGACTTGGTAACAGGCAAGACTTACACAG
>CAVBFV010000363.1:0-2678 GCA_963594575.1 Lachnospiraceae bacterium
GCGGTGTGATGACTCATCAGCGCCTTGGCATTGAAGAGGTTCCAGAACTGTATCATCACGAAGGTGGTGAAGAACATGGTCAGTTCATGCACATCTACTCCACCCTTGCCTCTGCGCTCGCAGTAAACCAGCAGGGCAAACATCACGAGGAAGAAGACGATGCCGCAGAACAGGATTCCGAAACCGATGCTCTTGTTGATGATGAAATCGGATGCCTTGCGTGGTTTATCCTTCATCACCTCGTGAGATGGAGGCAATGAGGCGAGCGCCAAGGCTGCAAAAGTATCCATAATGAGGTTCACCCAGAGAATCTGGGTAACCGTCAACGGCATTTCAGTTCCGATGACAGAGCCGCCAAGCACCAGCAGGAGGGCTGCCACGTTTACTACCAACTGGAAGAAGAGGAAGCGCTGCAGGTTGCGATAGAGCGAGCGTCCCCACATCACGGCATTGGCGATAGACTTGAACGAATCATCGAGCAGGGTCATATCCGAAGCCTCCTTAGCCACGGAAGTTCCCGAACCCAGCGACAAGCCCACGTGAGCATAGTGAAGCGCCGGAGCATCGTTGGTACCATCACCTGTTACGGCAACCACCTCGCCACGCTTCTGGAGCATCGCCACCAGTCGCTGCTTATCTGTAGGACGGGCACGGCTCATCACACGGATATCCTTCGCCCGTTCGTAAGCCTCTTCATCAGAAAGTGCCTCCCACTGTTCGCCCGTAATCATCTGCTGGTCGAGCGAAGTCATGGAGCCATCAGCTCCGATATTCTCAGGTTCATCTTCGAAGACACCTATCTGCTTGCCTATCTCCAAGGCGGTGGCAGCCGTATCACCCGTAACCACCTTCACCTCGATACCCGCATGGCGGCACTCCTGCACGGCGGCAGGAACATCCGGACGGATAGGATCGGCAATGGCTGCAATGGCCTGCAACTGAAGGTCGTTGGCATCGAGAAGTGCTACCACTTCGGCAGTAGAGGTTCTGGAAGTTCTCATGATAGAAGTTTCTATCTTCTTATAGGCGAACGCCAGGGTTCTCATAGCTTTATGCTGCCACTCATCGAGTTCTTCGGCTGACTGTCTCAGCATTCTATCTTCGATGATGCATTTCTTCATCACGATTTCAGGCGCACCCTTTACGAAGAGATAAGTCTCGCCATCAACTTCTGCCAAGGTTGCCATCATCTTTCTCTCGGTAGAGAAAGGCAACTGCTTGAGCACGTTCACCTGCTTGCGGAGTTCTTCATAATCCTTGCCCTGGGCATCGAGCCAGAGCAGGAGAGCCGACTCGGTAGGGTTTCCGATAGGTTTGCCGTCATTCAACTCGGCTGTAGAGTTGAGGGCGATGGCAGTATCAAGCAGCGCCTCATCGCCCTGCTTGAGTTCCAGAGCACTCACCTGCATCTTGTTCTGGGTAAGCGTACCGGTTTTATCGGTACAGATCACGGTAACGGCACCCATGGTTTCGCAGGCATGGAGCTTGCGCACCAGATTGTTCGACTTCAGCATTCTTCGCATGTTGAGCGCCAGAGAAAGGGTAATCGCCATCGGCAATCCCTCAGGCACAGCCATCACAATCAGGGTAACAGCCATCATGAAGTATTTCAGCACGATTTCTGCCATATAGAAATAATCCTTGCCGCCCCATGCCGGGTTGGTGAGGATATCGTGAATCAGGAAGATGAAGAAGGCTGCCACAGATACTACAGAGCCTACCTTGGAAATCATCTTTGCCAACTTGTCGAGCTGCATGTGAAGCGGTGTCTCCACCGAAGTCTGCTCGGTAGATTTCTTCGCCACCTTACCAATCTCGGTAGCATCGCCCACGGCAGTAACCACGAACTCACCCCTGCCATTCATCACCATGGTAGAACGGAGGATGACGTTGCGAGGATAGGCTCCATCGCCACCGCCTTCCAGAGATTTCTCGGTAACGGGTTCGCCCGTAAGGGTAGATTCATTAATCTGCAGGTCGTTGCAGACGATGAGTTCGCCATCGGCAGGCACCTCGTCGCCCACTTCCACGAGTACCACATCTCCCACCACCACATCGTGGCGCGGAATCTCCATCACCTTACCATTGCGGCGCACCTTAACCGGCTGCTCTTCGCTGAGCGCCGTGAGCAGATTAAACTTCTTGGCAGCATCGCGCTCAAAGTAGAAGCCCACGGTAGTAGCAAGGAAAACTGCCACGAAGATACCGATGGTCTCCATGAAATTCTTTTCGATAAAAGCTAGGATGAGGGATACGAAAGCCGCCACAAGAAGTATCTGGATAATCGGGTCGCGATATTTATCCAAATACAGTTTCCATAATGAAGTACGTTGAGGAGGGGTAAGCACGTTCTTGCCATGCTGCTCCCTACTCTGTTTAACTTGTTCATCGGTAAGACCGATTCTTTTATTTTTGTCTATGTCCATTTCTGAATAGAAATACTTTTCTTTTTTGTACGATTAATAAGTACATACGCACGTGTGCGCACATAATTTGGTGCAAAGATACGCTATTTTTCTGATTCTAAGAAAATTTTTAAGATTTTATTTGGTTATTTGCCCAAAATCTAGTATCTTTGCACTCGAATTTGATAAAAATTCAATGGACTTGTAGCTCAGTTGGTTAGAGCAACAGACTCATAATCTGGAGGTCCTAGGTTCAAGCCCTAGCTGGTCCAC
>CAVBFV010000364.1:0-2667 GCA_963594575.1 Lachnospiraceae bacterium
AAGTCGGCGATGTCCTGAATCTCACCTACCGTATAGTAGTGGGCGAGGATAATAGCATCTTTCTCCTTGCAAAGCTTTCTGATTTCAGCTTTCAAGTCCAAGGCTTCGTCAACTGGTTCGTCAACGTATCCTTTCTCAATCCATTCTTTTTTCACCATAACATTCATATTATATTTCTTATTTTTTATTTTTAAAAAAGAGAATATAGAGATGATGATATGCCGTGGATAAGTGGATAACATTCTGCATAAAAACTTGCGTATTTCGTTATCCAAGTCTTATTCCAGTTTATCCGCAGAGGCCTTTGAAATCTTTTTCTTGTCTCTTAATGCATTAACCGGTTTATCAACATTTCCCCAATTCGGTGCAAAGTTAATAAGTTTATATCTTTTTTCGGTCAAAAACTGCGAAAAAGTTTCTAAAAACTTAATAATATCTATGTGGATATCCTCTTTTCGTTGGTTTGAGATAGGTATGTGTGGATATTTACAAACTTATTAAAAAGTTATTATTGGGGTTTTCCGTACACTTATCCACGCTTTTGTGGAAAACAAAAAAGAGCAGAAATCCATCAGGATATTCTGCTCTCTGGTCTGAGTTATTTATATGATTGGTTTTGGTTATAGGATTTTCATCTGTTTCTTTCTATTCTATACCTATTTATATATAGGTTTCTGATATTTTATTATATATAGAAGTTCTGATTCCCTATCTTTTGTTCAAAACAGAATCAATTTTTTCTGTTACCAGTTCAGGAGAGATATTCTTCATACATGCGAAGTCTCCCCTAGCGCAAGGCTTGTTACCATAGATACTGCAAGGGCGGCAAGGTAAGTCAAGCTGTACGGCATTGGCAGGATCCTGATGCCAGCCCATGAAACCTGCGTATGGATGGGTAGCTCCCCAGATGCTTACTACAGGAGTGTTAACAAGCGATGCCAAGTGCATATTGGCACTATCCATGCTCACCATAACGTGCAGATGACTCATCAGGATGAGTTCCTGTTTCAATCCGTTAAGATGAGAAGAAGCGTTAATGAGTTGTGGATACTTCTCAGCCCAGTCGTTCATCACTGGTGTTTCGTCTTTGCCTCCACCGAAAAGGAAGATATGAGCGTGTGGATGATTGTGGATAAGTCGCTGGATAACTTTTTCCATCAGTTGTATCGGATATATTTTTCCCTCGTGTGCAGCGAAGGGAGCAATACCAATCCACGGCTCTGTTATGTGCTTGTCTTCTAGTGAGATAGCATTCTCTCCTACTCCGAATACCTCCTGTGGTAAGATACTTAAATCTCCTTGTTTTCCATCCCCATAGATAGATGTGAAATCCATGTGGATAGGATATCCAAGTTGTGCAAAAACATCAGCATAGTTTTGGAACGATGTAGGTTGCTGCACAAGTTTTTTACCATTAGAAGCTACCAGCTTGCGTTTTCCCTTGCGATGTTTGTCAATATGTGCAACCTTGAAGTTATCCAGGTTGAAGCGCATACGCAGATAATCGGAACGCAGCACGCTATGTAAATCGGCAATTGCTGTAAACTGTTTGGCTATCAATCGGCGATAGAGTGCGTTGAGTCCTTTCACCCCTTTGTATTCCTCCTTGATATCAGCTTCCATAAATCCAACGTTAGGAGCCAAGTCTTCAAAGAAAGGACGGGCAAAGGGACGACTGAGCACAGTAATTCTTACTTTCGGGTATTGTTTGGCCAAAGATTGAATTACAGGTACGGTCATGGCTACATCGCCCATGGCTGAAAATCTAATTACCAGGATATGCTCAGTTTTCATCGTTTTTTTCTTCTATATATAAATATAAGGTGAAAAAAGAGAGCCATACCTCTTATTATATAATAAGGTGTATGCGCTCTCCTATTCTGTTTTTTTTATTTCTTGTAGAGTACAGGATTGGTTGAAGGATCGTTGTACATCTTCATCTGTCGGTAAACCTTCATGTATTTGCGTCCAGCCTCGATATCTTCCAAGAGTTGGTCGATAGCTGTAGAAAGGTCTACCTGCTGTTCCAGGAGTACATCCAGTTTGGCTTGGCATTTCGCTTTGTGCTCAGCCGAAGCTTCCGGGCGTTCCACCTGCTCCTTCATGTGATAAATCTTGAGGGCAAGAATACTCAAGCGGTCAACAGCCCATGCAGGACTCTCAGTGTTGATGCGTGCATCATCCTGAACCTTCACGTCTTTGTATGTTTCGCGGAAGTAAGTATCGATTTGCTCAACGAGGTCTGTTCTGTCCTGGTTGCTCTTGTCGATTCTGCGCTTCAATACGAGTGCTTCAGCCGGGTCTATCTGAGGATCACGGATAATATCCTCGAAATGCCACTGTACTGTGTCAATCCAGCACTTCAGATAAAGGCAGTTCTCGATGCTACCTTCCTGATATGGATTATTGATTGGTGTATCAATGTTGTCTTTGATATGATAATCGGCTATCGCCTGATTAAATATCTTATTGGCTTTTTCTGTAAATGTCATAATGGATTTAAATGTTTAATTAATACCGTACAAAAGTAACAAAATAATCTGAAACGACCAACAAAAAAGGAAAAAAATGCCAAAAATATGCACAATTAGGGGGTGTTTGTGCACTATAATGCACTTTTTTCGCCAAAATATTTGTTTATCTCAAAAAAAAAGTGTTCCTTTGCAC
>CAVBFV010000365.1:0-2660 GCA_963594575.1 Lachnospiraceae bacterium
TGGGACGCATAACAGCACCCATAACCAAATATTAAATCTTCTTTTTGCTTTCATTCTCTATCTTGTTTTATGGGTTACTGATTATTGTCTTTAGTCTCTACTCGGCGAGCCTTATCCGCATCTTGGGTGTCATCGCTACCATTTCCTATGGCAGTAATGCGACTTGCCTCTATGCCATTCTTCACAAGCCAAGTTTTTACGGCTTCAGCACGCTGGCGAGATATACGTTTATTGACAGCCACGCTGCCTTTCGTGTCGCACCAACCTGTTACCGTCACCTTCATGTTCGGATTCTCTTTCAATGTTTTGAGAATATCATTCAATTTAGTCTCTTCATTTTGTTGGATGTCGATACTATTGAAGGTGAAATATATGACAGGGAAAGTCACCTTTGCAGATTCTTTTATGTCTTGTTCAGCAACTTTTGTTTCAGCCTTATCCACGGTTTCTTTCTGATTGACATTCTCCGAAGAAGTTGGTTCTTGTTGTAGAACCTCCTTTTGTAGAACCTCCTTTTGTGGAACTGATGGAGTTTCTGCTACCTTGTTCTTCTTTTTAGAGAGGTTTATCCCCAATCTTACTCCACTTTCCCAAACAAAGTTGTTCTTATGCAGATGTTCTGGCATTCCGTCCATACGTTCGCCAGTAAGACGAGTCAAACCGGAATAGATGCCCAATTTAAGGCATGAAGTCAGTTGATAACCAACCTGCAAGTCTGCGCCATAACCCAAATGCCAGTTGGTGGAGCCTTTCATTACCTTAGCATCATCGGCTATAGTCTGGATATCAGCCTTGGTAGTTACTGCATATATATGAGGTGAAACAGCCAAATCCCATCGGCTGTTAGCTGTCTTATGGAACAGTCCAAGGAGATTAACGTTCACTCTTGCCCCATATCTGCCCATCCTGACATGGCTTTTCAGATTGGCATATTCCCAACTGTCCATGCCTAAGACACCTGCGTTGTAAAGCACACCGTCGCTACCCAACCAATAGTTGCGTTCTACGCAGCAGTCTTGTGCAGACAAGTTCATCTCTCCATACTTGGCAGATAACTCTGCCGAGAAGATGGAGTTGAAACGATAGCCCCCATATAAGCCAGCAGCCCAACCAAGGTGCGTCTTGTCATGTCCGAAACTTGAGAAAGTAGAGAAACCGAAAGGCATTCCACCCTCAATACCGACGTACCAGCCTTGCGAAATAGTCTTTCCATCTTCTTTTACTTCTGCTTTCGCAAAAGAAAATGGAAGAATAAATGCAAGTATTGCAACCAGCAACCGATTTTTTGTTGTCAAATAATTTATCATATCATTCATTCATTTTTTATCGTAAAAATAAAAATCTATCTCCAATTACAGGACAAGTATCCACCATAAAGCTAATTCATCCATTCTATCCGAAACTCACTCCAGAAAATACAAGAGGTTTGTTAGGAAGATAAATATGGATGCAAAGAACAAATATATATAAAAGCGTTCCCTCTTGATGAAGTCACGAAAGCTATAGCGAGCCTTATAGTGATCATCAAGATACATCCTGTACTCATGTATCATGGCATATCCCAAGATAATACCTAATATGAGTACAAACACCCCGATGATGATCAGGGCTAATTCTATCCTTGGCATAGTTTCTATTATTTCCTTCATGTTGCAAATATAGTGTTTTTCATCCGAAAAAGGTGTCGCATTCCTATGTTCAGGTGTCTACTTCCTATGTTTTAGGTGTCTACTTCGTAGGAAGTAGACACCCATTTTAACGATTTATTCCCTTTTATTATGCGTTTTTCTGGTATTTTCTTCTCGCCATTCGGTAGGCGTACAACCTTCCTTTGACTTGAATATCCGGTACAGATAGGTACGGGCAGAGAAGCCACACTCGGCAGAAATAATGTCATTACTATAGTCTGGAAATTCAAACATCATCTTCTTTGCCGCATTGAAACGTATATCACCAAGCCATATTCTGAATGTAGTTTTCAGATACTGGTCGAAGAATACAGATAACTCATCCTTGGAGATACAAAGTGTGCGAGAGAGGGTAAGCATATTCACAGTACTGTCCTTATATCCTAAATTCGCACACCATGCATCAAGACTTTTCTGGATGAAATCTCTGCGCTCATCGGAAAGTGGTTGTAAAGATTCTGTTCTGCTATCAGCAGAGGTCTGCTGTTTAGCAGAAAGTGCCCCCCCCATACCTATATTTTGTTTCCACCAAGGCTTCGTTTTCCACTTCTTTATCCAAGAGTTCTTCGGTAGGGATATAACTGCTGCCGAGAGCGATAAACGTAAGATTGAAGAACAGCAAGGCAAGCAATACGGCTGGACCTACTATATATAATAAGGTGGTAGAAAAAATGGCAACCGGCATAGCAAGAACTGCGAGCCAGAGAATAATGACACTGGCTCGGGAATATCTCACGTAAGGCAACATATCCGTTGCAGCCATTGTCTCCAACATGTTTTTACGCCTAATCATCTCCTGAATAATCATGTATATGCAATAGAAAACACTTACGCAAAACAGAGTCAGCATCAGATAAAGCCCTTCTCTGATATACAGGCTATGATGGAGACTGATACCCACGCAAAAGACCAAGATAATGGCAGCATAAATACCACTGCACATCAGAATCATCTTCCTGAGGTTGGCACGGG
>CAVBFV010000366.1:0-2649 GCA_963594575.1 Lachnospiraceae bacterium
ATTTCAAGGCAGACGGCACCTTCGACTGGCGAGTATGGACAGGTGATATTCCGGCAGAGGCAGCATTTGTTTATCGCAAACCTCAGTTGTCATCGTCGGATCCGAGCCAACCAGCCGAGAAGTATAGCAAGTATATCTTGGCGGTAGATGAGTATGTGCCGGCTCCAGGACAATTCGTCAATACGATGCCTCAATATGAGGAGGGTGACGATGCTAAGTCGATGGCAAGAAAATGTACAGAAGCCATCGCTGGAGACAAGGGCGGTTTGGTGAGTCTGGGTGCCTATGGTGGTTACATCACCTTTCATTTCGATCATTCTATAGCGAATGTGAAAGGTGAGAAAGACCTTTACATCAAGGGCAATGCTTTCAAGGACAATAGCGAGCCTGGCATCGTGATGGTATCGCAGGATGTGAATGGCAATGGGGTGCCCGACGATCCTTGGTATGAACTTTCCGGCAGTGCTGATGTTGACAGTGTGGGCAAGGTGGTATATGGCTATGAGATAACCTATACCAAGGATACCATGCATGATATTCCATGGACAGACAATCTGGGAAGGAGTGGAGTTGTTAATCGCAACACTTTTCATGCCCAGGAATATTTCCCTTTGTGGTTGTCAAGTCCATTACGCTTCGAGGGTACCCTTTTGCCGCGTAATGGCCATGATACCAGCGGCAATGGAACCCATTGGGTTTGTGATGCCTTCCGGTATGGATATGTTGACAATGTGAGCAATAGCGACATCGATGGATGTAGTTTCGATATCTCTTGGGCGGTAGATAAGAATCGAAAGCCAGTGGCGCTCGACCACATCGACTTCGTGAGAGTGTATTGCGCACAGAATCAAATGTGTGGTTGGCTAGGTGAGACTTCCACAGAGGTGAGTGGGGCTGAGGACCTGCATCTCCAAAAGTCAATCAGTGCCAAGAGTAGAAAGAGATAATAAATAATAAGATAATTTTAGTAATAAACAAAACAACAATGATGAAAAAGTATTTTTATTTGTTGGCACTTGTGTGTGCCACTAGTTTCTTCACAGCATGTAGTGACGACGACGATGACAACACTCCTAAGTATGAGACCATCACTTTCGAGGGTAGTAACTGGAATGCATTGATAGATAATCCTCAGTATGGTGGAAAGATGCTCTATGGAGAGAGTGGTAGCGGCTTTACAGAGGATAATGGTGTGTATGAGTGGACTGATGCTACAACTTCTTTGCATTCAAAGATAAATAATGGCTATGGCTCTTGGGCCTATTGGAATGGCGGTGCTGCTGTTTCTAACTATCATAGTACCATTGCTGAAGGTACATCTAATACACAGCTTTCTATTCCTGCAGATCTTGCAGCACACTCAGGCAGCAACTTCTTGATGATTTATGGTTCAATAGATGGATATAATGCTCCTATTCTTGACTTTAAGGATGGTAAGGCTCACACCATGAAAGGCCTTTGGATTACCAATGGTACTTTCTTCCTCAATGTGATGGCTAATGGCAATGACTACTGTGCAAAGGCTACAAGTTCTACCCAAATCTCTGTCGTGTTCGAAGGCTTCAAGGCTGATGGTACTACATCTACAGGTACAGTTAAGTACACAGTTCAGAATGGTACAAACTCTTTGAAGAGCTGGCAGTATGTTGATCTCTCTTCTCTTGGCGAGATTAGCAGCTTGAAGGTAAACTATGAGGCTTCAGAAGATATGAAGGGGAAGTATGGTTATAATGCGCCTGCTTATATAGCTGTAGATGACGTAGAAATCTATAAGTAAATCTGATGAAGCGATAGTTTCTTATGAAAACGGCTGCATAGAAACAAAAAAGAGGGTGTGTCATATTTTTATGGCGCACCCTTTTGGGTTAGCTGCAACAGGTAGAATATTGAAAAAGATTAGTTTTCCCTATCTGCTGTATTATATGTTTTTTTGTTTTTGCGCCAAAGAATTGCCATATTGCCATATTGATAGGTTATCTCTTTGATTACGAATGCATTATGGGTATGGCAATTCTCTGTTCTTCGGTTTTATCTGCCATATATTGCCATAAAAACAGCGAAATATAGGTGCTTTAGAGGGATTTTGGGGTGAAAATTAAGAGAGCATTGAGCAAAAATCCTTTTTTTCGGTTCAATGCTTGGCTTTTTCATTTGTTTTTTTGCAATTTAACTGACGACATAGAAGAAATTACGTCCCGACGTAGCATCTGATACGTCCCGACGTAATAATCATTATGTCGCGACGTACAGCCAGATACGTCGCGACGCAGTTTCCTGAACGTCCTGATTGCATCTGGTAAAGCTTTTGAAAACGGCTGCATAGAAACAAAAAAGGTGTGTCTTAAGGCAAAGACACACCTTTTCTTTTGTTTTTTATTGTTTCAGAACCGAGTTCTTCTTTATCTTTTACGAATCCTTATTCCTCCATCAACTTGCGGTAGCGACCCTTCTTGATTTCTGTATCGCCAAGACGGCGCGCCTTGTTGATTTCATACTCAGAATAGCTGCCCTCGAAGAAGAAGACCTCACCATTGCCCTCGAAGGCAAGAATGTGGGTACAGATTCGGTCGAGGAACCAGCGGTCGTGGCTGATTACCACCGCACAACCGGCAAATGCCTCCAAACCTTCCTCCAAGGCACGCAGCGTGT
>CAVBFV010000367.1:0-2603 GCA_963594575.1 Lachnospiraceae bacterium
CCTCCTTTCAATTTCAGAAGCCTCGATTACGAAAGTAGTCGGGGCTTTTCTGTTTAATAACACTGACTATTTAGTATAATTCCTTGCTATATAATATAATAACCCCTCGCTATTTACCATAATAACGAGGGGCATTTCTGCGATATTCTGAGTGCTTTGTCTACTGCTTGGTGAATTTCAGTTTTTTAGGAATCTTCACCCATTTCCGGTTTCGGGCAATTTTCAGGTTACTTCCTTCTTTCTGCTGCAACTCGTAACTACCATCGGGCAAGGCTATGAGATCGGCAGTAAGATCTTCGCTCCCGTAATCATTGATAATGGATAGATGAGCGGTCTTTCCTTCTATGTCAGCATCTGTAATCAGCCATTTGCGACTATCACGTCTGTCACCGAAATATCCGGGCATTTCACCGAACAGTTCCTGTCCTGGAACCTTGAGGTTCTTATGGTAGAAGTCTATATTCATATAGACATCATACTCTTTGTTTGTAATCTTCCCCTTGAATAGGGTGCTGTCTGTTTGTGCCATACTAGATATACTAATTAGGCATAATAATGTTGCTAAAATCTTTCTTTTCATCTCTTTTTTCAATTAACTGCGACAAAGTTATTCATTTAAATCAAGAAAACTGCATTTTTTTTAGGATTTTAATAAGATTAATTCGTTTTTTTGCAAATATTTATCTATCTTTGCGGTGTTTATTGATAATTATATATGGAAAAGAAAAGATTATTTCCAGATTACATATTTGAGTCTAGTTGGGAAGTGTGTAATAAAGTTGGTGGTATCTACACCGTTCTTTCAACACGAGCTAAGACTCTTACGGAAAGGTTAAAGGATCAACTAATCTTCATTGGTCCTGATTGCTGGGGAGACAAGGTGAATCCTTATTTCTCTCAAGATGATACGCTTTATGCGGCGTGGAAAACAGAAGCTCTGAAAGAGGGCTTAAAGGTTAAAGTAGGTAGATGGAATATACCGGGAGAGCCAGTAGCTGTTTTAGTAGATTTCAATCCTTACTATGCTGTTAAAGACCAGATCTATGGACAACTATGGCAGGACTATCAGGTTGATAGTCTTCATGCTTATGGTGACTATGACGAAGCATCGATGTTCTCTTATGCTGCCGCTCTGGTAGTAGAGAGTTTCTACAAACATGTCGTTGGAAAAGGCAAGAAAGTTATCTATCATGGAAATGAATGGATGACAGGACTTGGTGTGCTCTATGTGAACAAGCATCTTCCTGAGGTGGCTACAGTGTTCACCACGCATGCTACAAGTATCGGTCGTAGTATTGCCGGTAATAATAAGCCTCTTTACGATTATCTTTTTGCCTATAATGGTGATCAGATGGCGCAGGAACTCAATATGCAAAGCAAGCATTCTATAGAAAAGCAGACTGCTAAGTATGTTGATTGTTTCACAACAGTGAGTGATATTACTGCCAACGAGTGCAAGGAATTGCTCGATAAACCGGTAGATTTCGTTTTGCCTAACGGATTTGACAATAGTTTTGTACCTAAAGCAAGTACCTTTACAAAGAAACGTAAGGAGGCAAGAAAGCGTTTGCTCGATGTTGCCAATGCTTTGATGGGTACAGATTTGGATGATGATACGCTCATCGTTTCTACCAGCGGACGCTACGAGTTCCGCAACAAGGGTATCGATGTCTATATTGAGGCTATGAACCGCTTGCTTCGTGACAACAATTTGAAGAAGAATGTATTGGCATTCATAGACGTACCTGGTTGGGTAGGAGATCCACGTCAGGATCTGTTGGATCGTCTGAATAGCGGTAAGAAGTTTGACACGCCATTGGAGGTTCCGGAGATTACCCATTGGTTGCATAATATGAGTCATGATAATGTATTGGGTATGCTGAAGTACTTCAACATGCATAATAATAAGGAAGACAAGGTGAAACTGATATTCTTACCTTGCTACTTGACAGGCGATGATGGCATTATCAACAAGAGCTACTATGATGTAGTGTTGGGTAATGACCTCTGTATCTATCCTTCTTATTATGAGCCATGGGGATATACTCCATTGGAGGCTGTTGCGTTCAAGGTGCCTTGTATCACCACCGATTTGGCTGGTTTCGGTCTTTGGGCTAACTCAGAGAAGGGAAGTTACAGTGAGATAGAGGATGGTGTGAAGGTTATCAAGCGTACCGACTATAATTATTCTGAGGTAGCTGATGCTATCAAGGATACCGTAGCTAAGTACTCGGGATTCACCAAGACACAGGTGAACAAGTGTCGTAAAAATGCTGAGATTCTTTCAGAAAAAGCATTGTGGAAACACTTTATCGAGTATTACTATGATGCTTATGACTTTGCCCTGCGCAAGGCTGAAGTTCGTATGAAGAAATAATAATCACTCTCTCTTGATGGCGTAAGCCATAAAACAAATATTTGGATTCTGCAAGAATCGCTATGTTTGCAAGATAGAAAATATACATCTTAAAAATAAAACACAATGAAAATTAAGGCAGACTATGCTAATGCTCCTCAATGGAAGGAGACAACCATTAAATCAAGCCTTCCTAAGGAGTTGAAGTGCTTGGATGAAATCGCTCACAATATGTGGTGGGCATGGA
>CAVBFV010000368.1:0-2598 GCA_963594575.1 Lachnospiraceae bacterium
ACCAGTTCGGTGATGCTCTTTCCGCCAATCTTCACATAGTTGGCTTCCTTCTTGAGTCGGGTACCATGGCAGTCAGGACAAATCGTCTTTCCACGGAATCGGCTCAGCATCACGCGGTATTGTATCTTGTACTGGTTCTCCTTTACCATTCTGAAAAACTCATCGATGCTCACCCTTTCTTGCTGTTTACGTTTCTTCTCGCCAGGCAGACCGTGCCACAGCCAGTCCTTCTGCTGCTGAGTCAGTTCGAAATAAGGCTTGAAGATAGGGAAGTCGTATTCGGCAGCTCTGCGGATGAATTCCTTGAGCCACATACCCATCTTTTCGCCTCGCCAGCAAACCACACATCCGTCATAGACGCTCATCGAAGTGTTCGGGATAACGAGTTTCTCGTCGATGCCAATTACGCTGCCGAAACCTTCGCAGGTAGGGCAGGCTCCGAGAGGGGAGTTGAAGGCAAACATGTTGTCGGTAGGCTCTTCAAACTGCATGCCGTCAGCTTCGAACCGTGTAGAGAAGTCGTAGCAGATATTGCTTGGCAGGAAGACGAGTCGGCAGGCTCCATCGCCCTCATAGAAGGCAGTTTCGGCAGAATCCATCAGTCGGCTGATGTCATCCTTCTCATCGCTTACCGAAGCACGGTCGATGACCAGGAAGATTTCTTCATCCTTCTGTTGCATTCTCTTTCTCAGTTTGTCGCCGCTTACTTCCAGCAGATCCTTGTCAGCCTGCTCCATGAAGTCTTCTATGCGTACGAATTCACCTTTTATATATATACGCGCGTAACCTTCCTGGTTGTACATCTCCAGCTGTTTGCCCAGACTGCGCCCTTCGATGACGTGGATAGGGGCGAGGATGACAAACCTGGTACCCTGGGAATACTGTCGGGTGCAGGCGAGTACATCTTCGGTAGTATGGCGTTTCACCTCCTGTCCGCTGATAGGCGAATAGGTTTTTCCGATGCGTGCGTAGAGCAGTCGCAGGTATTCGTAGATTTCGGTGTTGGTGCCCACGGTAGAGCGTGGGTTGCGCGAAATCACTTTCTGTTCGATGGCGATGGCAGGTGGCAATCCCTTGATGAAATCACATTCCGGTTTGCTCATACGTCCCAGAAACTGGCGAGCGTACGAAGAGAGCGATTCCACATAGCGGCGCTGGCCCTCAGCATATAAGGTATCAAAAGCCAACGATGATTTTCCCGATCCGGAGACACCCGTAATGGCAACAAACTTGCCCTGAGGTATCTTTACATCGATATTCTTGAGGTTGTTGGCTCTTGCCCCTTTTATTTCTATATATTTATCTTTTGGCATATTCTTTTGCTTTTTACCTTTTTACCCTTTTACCTTTATTCATGGTGGTAAGGCTCACCTTTTATAATAGTACATGCGCGATAGAGCGCCTCGGTAAAGATAAGGCGAACCATCTGATGCGAGAAGGTCATCTTGGAGAGGGAAATCTTCTCGTTGGCGCGGTCGTAGACAGACGGTGAGAAACCATAAGGACCGCCGATGACAAAGACGAGCCTGCGGGCAGTAGCCTGCTTGCGCTCTATCCATTTGGCAAACTCGATGCTTCGGAATTCCTGTCCATGTTCATCCATCAGCACCACCGTATCCGAAGGCTGGAGGAGTTTCAGAATCAGTTCTCCTTCCCGTTCCTTCTGCTGCTGTTCGCTGAGACTCTTGGTGTTCTTGAGCTCAGGAATGGTTGTTATGTTGAAAGGCATATAATGGGTGATGCGCTCAGCATAATCCTTGATGCCCGCAATGAAATGCTTGTTTACGGTCTTTCCGACCAGAATGAGTTCTGTCTTCATTTCGTTGGCGTTTTCTTGCTATACACTTTCATGTTTACTCTTCGCTTCGTCCCTGTAATATCCTGTTCCTATTCTTTTTGGATTCTTCGGGAACCAGCCTTTCTCGCAGCGTTGTCTCTGTTCGAAGAGTTCACCGATGCTCCAAAGGCATGAAGCACCTACTACGCCCAATATGGCAGAGAAGAGCACGTTGGCAACCAGGAAGGCAGCTCCGATGCAGATGATGCCTGCAACGAGGAAAACCCACCAATAGCGAGTGCCCGTATAATATTCCGTCTTCATGACGATAGGGTGAAAGATACCTATTATTAAAAAGGTGGATACGGCGATGATGACGCCCGTGTAATATACTTCCATATTCTATTTTTTATATTTTGTTCATTCAACTTTTGTTATCTTACCAATACAATATTGCTAAATATTAGCCTTATTCTATTTTCAATTCCATTTCAATGTGCAAAAATACAAAAAAAACTTCAAACATGTTTGGTTTATCAAATATTTTATATAACTTTGTACGCAAATAGAGAAATTATGCATTGTTTTCGTGCACATCATTCTCGATAAGAATTAATTAATTACAAAATAGAATCAAACTATGGCTAATAACGCAGAATTGATCAAGCAGTGTGAAGAAAGAGCACAGCAGTGGCTCACACCTGCTTTTGACGAAGAAACTCGTAAAGAAGTAAAGGCAATGCTCGACGCAGAGGACAAGTCAGCCCTCGTTGATGCATTCTATCAGAACTTGGAGTTCGGTACTGGTGGTTTGCGCGGTA
>CAVBFV010000369.1:0-2584 GCA_963594575.1 Lachnospiraceae bacterium
GTCTGCCATTAAACAAGCTGTTGAGGAAGCAAATGAGCAAATCCTTGTTCATTGCTGTTCCAAAAATTCGCTTGAAACCGAAATCGGTCAGCAAGCTGATATATCTTTCTTCTACCTGCTTCATAATCAACTGTTTTAAATATCTCTACCGCAAAGTTACGACTTTATTTTCAAACCTGCAAGAGTTTTCTGTGAAAAGTTGCTGAAAAAGTAAGAGATTGTTGAATGTTGAATGTTGAGTGTTGAGTGTTGAATGGGCTATATGCCACGATGAACAGGTGGCGTATAGACCCTTGACTATATGGTGACTGACAAGAAAAAGACTTTACAATCGAAGTTTTCCGAAAGACTCTGGAAAGAGAAGTGCGAGAAGTTGGAAGACTGGTTTTCCTGCGGCGGGAGAATACCATATTGAATATGGTTACCATGTTGCGTTCGTTGGATATTCCCAAGGCGGAGCGGTTCCGATATTTCTCGGAGACTGACATCATTTCAGCCGAGTACGGCTTCTCTGCCCGCACCTATCTGTACCGCATTTTCAAGTTAAAGGAAGGCTGTACTCCTACCGAATGGTGGGAGAAAATGGCTGAAAATATAGCCCCAGAGGATAAAACAGGACTAACCATTTTTTCGCGAAATAACCAGGAAAGCGCATCACGAAATGAAAAAATAAGTTAAATAGGTGTCTCCTTCCCCCACGAAGGAGACACCTAAGTGTGAAAAGTGAACCCCTTTTTCAGAAAAAAACACTATATTTGCGCCATGAATGATATATTAGAAACCATACCAAGGATAGAACTCGCCCTGATTATCATCGGGGTGGCTGTACTCATAACAGGCATTATCTTCGGATATGCCATGATACATGAGTACAGGATGTATCTTGAGGAACATCGGAAGGCTCGCATCAGCTTTCGTGATTTCTTCAAGCAGGAACAGTTTTATATCTTTCTATTTCTGGCATCGATATTCATCATGTCGTTAAACCTCCTGTATTTCCTGGAGTGAATTTCGGCAATAAGCAGACAAATATAAATAACAAATATAAAATTAAATTATGAAAAAATTTACCAATCAATTCAATGTGTCGCATGTCGACCGTATGAACAATGGGGGGGGGCGAAGTTCTGTAGATTCGCTCTGTTCCCATTGATGTTGCTCATGTTGTTGCTTCTGCCAGCCGGCATGGTGGCGCAGAAGGCAGCTTCCAGTTCTAAGTATATAGCAACGTATGAATCCTCTACCCAAACCTTGACTTTCAAGGAAAATGTGGGTGAAACACTTCCAGGCAATAGTGCTTGGGTGAAAGATAAACAGACGGTGGCTGATATCAAAAGAAAATTGGGAAATGTGACTATCGTGCACATTGTTTTCGATAAGAGCTTTAGCACATACGCTCCTACATCGTTGTACAAATTCTTTGCGAATCTCACAAAACTGAAAACAATTACAGGTCTGGAATATCTGAATACAGAGAAGGTGACGAATATGAGCTACATGTTCTTTAAATGCTCATCTCTCACCTCGCTAGATGTTACTCATTTCAATACCGCGAAGGTGACGAATATGAACAGTATGTTCGATAGCTGCTCATCTCTCACCTCGCTAGATGTTACTTATTTCAATACCGCGAATGTGACGGGTATGAACAATATGTTCTATAGCTGCTCCGCTCTCACAACCATCTACGCCAGCGATAATTTTGTTACGGACAAGGTTGAATATAGTTATAATATGTTCTATGATTGCACCTCGCTCAAAGGCACAACATTAGAGTATGTTGCCAGCAAGACCGACCACAACTATGCCAACTGCGGCACGGATGGTTACTTTACTCCTGGATGTGGGTATGCCGAGTTTGACAATGCTACTGGAACTCTTACATTCAGCTACAAAGTAGTCAAGCCCGAAGGAGCTTATGACTTAAATGTGGGGATTACTGAACCAGGGTGGCGTACGCATAAAAATGAAATCAAGAAGGTGGTCTTCGATACTTCGTTTGCCAATGCAAGACCAACAAGCTGTTATTACTGGTTCTATGAATGCAAAAATCTGGCCAATATAGAAGGCATCGAGAATCTTAATACCGAGAAGGTGACGAATATGACCCTCATGTTTGCGAGCTGCTCAGCTCTCACCTCGCTCGACGTCACTAAGTTCAATACAGCGAATGTGACGACTCTTATGTCTATGTTCTCAAACTGCTCTAGTCTCAAATCTCTAGATGTTACTAATTTCGACACCAGAAATGTGACGAATATGTTCTATATGTTCAATAACTGCTCAGGTCTCACCTCGCTCGACCTCACAAAGTTCAACACAGCGGAAGTGACGGATATGAGACAGATGTTCCATGAGTGCTCCGCTCTCACAACCATCTACGCCAGCGATGAGTTTGTAACGACCAACGTAGAAACAGGTTCTAATATGTTCTTTAATTGTATGAAAGTACATATAAAAAGTGTTTGAGAGAAGAATGTGGAAAGTTTACTGGTTATCAGTTACTTTCCTCATTTTGGTTAAAAGTGACGAGGACAGACGAAGACGGGAATACGACAAGATGAGACAGAGGAACGTTACCTAT
>CAVBFV010000370.1:0-2581 GCA_963594575.1 Lachnospiraceae bacterium
GGCGGCTACTTGTCTGCAAAAGTACAAAAAATATCTGATACCTTATTATATATATGAGAAAAACTTGCATTTCATGATAAAAACTTCCCTTTTCCTTTGGTGTTTTCGTACAATTTCTGTACTTTTGCACTTCAGAATAAACAATTCAACTGATTAATAAATGCAATACAGAAATATTGCAGCAACAACAATAACAAACCGGACTACCGATATAATGATGAAAAAATTTTTGATGCTTTATGCATTTTTAATGACCGCTCTTTCTTTGTTTGCTCGCGAAGACAGGGTTAGCAATTTTGAGCAACTGATGCGGTTGCCCCGCATCGCCGAAACCGATATGGTGTCGTATCCGGGAGGCAAGTGTATGATGTATCGTCTTTATCTCAGAGACAAAGACCTCAGTCACACTCCCTTTTCGGTAAGTCGCCCGGCAGATTTTCTCTCTCCCCGTTCCATAGAGCGCAGAAAGAGACAGAATCTGCCCATCGATGTTACCGATTTGCCTGTGGCTCCTGCTTATGAGCAGGCTGTAAGCGAGGCTGGCATCGAGATCGTGGGCAAGAGCAAGTGGAACAATACCCTGCTGGTCCGTATTCATAAGGAGAAGGAACTACGGAAACTGGATGAACTCGATTTCATCACCCGGAAAATGAAGGTCTTCTCTGCTCCCGATTCTGTCAGTCAGCGCGTCAGAAGTAGCGTTCGCAGGGGATTGAACGATTGGGCAGGTGGAGTAGGCGAATATGGTGCTGCCGATGCGCAGATCCAGTCGCTCAACGGCAAGCGGCTTCATGCTGCCGGACATCTGGGCAAGGGAATGATGATTGCTGTCTTCGACGGCGGATTCATGAATGTGGATAAGATTCCGGCGCTGCATGATATAAAGCTGGCGGGTGTTAAGGACTTTGTGGTTCCTCAATCCAAGAATGTTTTCGCCGAGATGGAGCATGGAACGATGGTGCTTTCTACGATGGCTGCCAACGAACCCGAAAGATTCGTGGGGGTGGCGCCTGAGGCTCAATATCTGCTGGTGCGCTGTGAAGATGAGCGCACAGAGAGTCTGGCAGAAGAGGATTACTGGGCTTTTGCGGCTGAATATGCTGATAGTTGCGGCGTGGATGTCATCAACTCTTCGTTAGGCTATCATGGCTTCGATGATGCGTCTACCAACCATCATTATAATGAGCAGGACGGTAATTCTACCCTCATCTCCCGCACCGCTTCGATGTGTGCTGACAAGGGAATCATCTGTGTCAATTCTGCAGGAAACGACGGAATGGGAAGTTGGAAGAAAATCAATTTCCCTGCCGATGCACGCAATATCCTTACCGTGGGCAGCGTAAACGAAATGGGCGAGAATGCGGCTTTCAGTGCCGTGGGACCTACTGCTGACGGCAGAATCAAGCCTGATGTGATGGCTTACGGAAGTCCTACCTGTGTGATTACGGGCCGTGGAAATATCATCAATGATAACGGAACGTCTTTCTCTTCTCCGCTCATCGCCGGAATGGTAGCGTGTCTCTGGCAGGCTTTGCCTCAGAAGACGGCTAAGCAGATTATGAAACTCGTGAGATTGGCTGGTAATAATCAGCAGCATCCCGATAATGTATTCGGATATGGTGTGCCTGATTTCTGGAAGGCTTATCAAACGGGGAAAGCGATTAAGTAGTTAATAGTTATTAGTTAACAGTTGAAAGTTTATAGTTTACAGCAATCTTGCAAACGGCTAAGCCCTATAAACTATTAACTTTCAACTATTAACTTTAAACAGTAAACTTTCAACTATAAACTGTAAACTTTAAACAGTAAACAGCATGGAACGACTTCGATTGTCCCTTTTTGAATTAAACTCCATAGTCCGTGAGGTCATTTCGATGTCCTTGCCCGACAGCTATTGGGTGGAAGCGGAACTCTCCGAGGCTCGCGAGGGCTACGGCGGGCACTGCTATCTGGAACTCATCGAGAAGGATGAGCGGTCTAATACGCCCATTGCCAAGGCGCATGCCTCCTGCTGGCGAAACCGATGGATGCTCATCAAACCGAATTTCGAGCGCATCACCGGACAGCGCATTCATGCCGGAATGAAAGTGCTGCTCAAGGTACACGCGCAGTTTCATGAGAACTATGGCTTCTCCTGGATAGTAGATGATATTGATCCTAACTATACGATGGGCGATATGGCGCGCAAGAGGCTGGAAATCATCAATACGCTGAAAGCAGAGGGCGTATTCGAACTGCAGAAGGAGTTGGCGCTCCCGATGTTCTGCCAGCGCATCGCCGTCATTTCCAGTGCTACGGCAGCAGGTTATGGTGATTTCTGCAACCAGCTTGCCGATAACGATTATGGTCTGCTGTTTCAAACCCGCCTCTTTCCGGCTACGATGCAGGGCGAGGGGGTAGAGCAGAGCGTGATAGCTGCCCTCGACAGTATCAATGCCGAATGGGAGCAGTTTGACTGCGTAGTCATCATCCGAGGCGGTGGTGCTACGAGCGATCTCTCGGGTTTCGACACCCTGGCGCTTGCCGAGAATGTGGCAAACTTCCCGCTGCCTATCATCACGGGAATAGGACATGAAAGGGA
>CAVBFV010000371.1:0-2580 GCA_963594575.1 Lachnospiraceae bacterium
TAATTATCCCTAAAGGCACGTTTTATAGTGTAACGGGCGGTCAATGGATTTTTGTTTTAGACAAGAGTGGCAAGAAGGCTTATCGCCGAAAGATTACCATCGGTCGCCAGAATCCTCAATATTATGAGGTGATTGAGGGCTTGGAGCCGGGTGAGCAGGTTATCGTTAGCGGCTATGAAGCTTATAAGGATAATGATGTATTAGTGATTAATTAGTAGTGATTAGTTAGTAGTGATTAGTTGGTAATGATTAATTAGTAGTGATTAGTGATAAATTGGGCTAACGCCCTTACAATATTATATCTTATGAATCATATTATTAACGCATTCAAGAATCTGCCTCGAAGGGGCCAGCATAATTTCGTGAAGATCTTGTGTCTGGCGCTCGGATTGGCAATCTGTTCGGTAATTATTGCCGAGATTTATTTCGAGCAGACTTACGATACGTATTTCCCAGGATGGGAAAGGACGTATCAGATTTCAGAAGTGGGAACGATGCCGGGAGACGATGGCAATAAGTCTTTCAATTTCGCCCAAACCTCAGGAGCTACAGCTCCGGGCATCAAACAGTATGCTCCATTTGTGGAGGCTGCTACACGACTTGTTTTTATTGGAGATTTCCAATGTAATATGGAAGACCAAAATGCAATCTCTTGTAAAATAGCATTGGCGGATAGCTGTTTTTTTGATGTCTTTCCCCAAAAGGTAACGATTGGCAAGGCAAAAGAAGTCCTTTCTCGTCCATTCTATTGCATGATAGACTCAGAGACAGCGGCGAAGATGGGCGGCAATGTCGTGGGTAAGCATTTCACGATGGCAAGTTATCCTGGACATACCTTTACTATCGGAGGTGTATTTGAGAGTTTCCCATGGGGATCCTCTTGGCATTCTCTTCAAGTGTTGGTGTCATTGGGTAGTATCGGGGATATGTTTGGTTATGATGGAAGGCAGCAATGGACTGGAAATGATTGTTATCAGTCTTTTATCCGATTGTCAAAAGGGCATAAGCCAAGTGAACTTCATCCATATATCAACAAGATGAAGCAAGACCACTTCCCGTTGAAAGAATGGAAGAAAGCGGGTATTTCATTAGATTACGACTTTACCGTTCTCAGCGAAATGTACACGCAAAGCCCTTACATCAAGAAGATGGGATGGATCATGGGTATCATCGCTTTTGTATTGCTTTTCACTTCCGTGATGAATTACCTGCTCATCATCGTGGGCAACCTTGTGTCTCGTTCTCGTGAGATGGCGGTGCGCAAGTGCTATGGTGCAGAGCCGAAGAACATCCATGCGATTATCTTCTCCGAGGCTTTGGTGCATGTTGGGTTGTCGGTGATATTGGCTGCTATCCTCGTCTTCCTTTGCAAGGGAACGATAGAGAATTTCCTTTCTGCTCCTGTAAGTACATTGGTGTTTAATCGTGGCAGTTGGATATTGGTTGCCATTTGCGTCCTTGTGCTTTTGGTTGGCGGCTTGGTGCCGGGATGGCTCTACAATAAAATTCCAGTGGCGATTGCATTCCGTGGATATAGCGAGAATCGTAATCGTTGGAAGCTCGCCTTGCTCGGTATTCAGTTCGTTATCTCTGGCTTGTTGTTCAGCTTGCTCTTTGTGGTCAATAGTCAATATAATAAAATGGTGAATCTGAATCCTGGTTATGATTACAAGGATGTGGCAATCGTTTATGTAGAGGGAATCAAGCCAGACCAACGAATGCAATGCTTGTCGGAATTCAAGCATTTGCCGAATGTTAAGCAAGTGGCATCTACCTATTGTGTGCCACTGCAAAACTGGAGTGTAAATGGAAATAATTTGACTTTGCCAGGGGATGATCGTACTCGAATGATTATCCATGACACGCAGGGCGTTGATGATAATTACTTTGACCTTATGAGCATAAAGTTTGTACAAGGCTCTTTCTTCACGGAGCGAACGGATAGTAGTCGTCAAGTGATTATCGACGAGACTTTAGCGAAGAAGTTGACGAAGTTGGGGCATTGGAAAGACGGTGCTGTAGGCAAGAGAGTGTGGATTTCCGCACATTGCAACGAAAATGAAACGATGACAATCTGTGGTGTGGTCAATGATGTGAAGTATGGTACGGTCAGCACGGAAAATGCAGATTCAAAATCTGCTTCATTTGTTTATTTTTATTCAGCCACTCCTGCTTCTTATATGCTCGTCAAGTACAATGACTTGACAGAAGAGGCTTTGGCAGACCTAAGAGATAAGGTGCAATTGATGTATCCAAACAACAAAGTGGAGGTACTCGACTATGAGTCTGAGTTCAAGGCACAGTATGCTTCCCAGCTCAATTTCCGCAACGGAATCCTGGTTGCCGGCATCGTAACGATGATCATCGCCCTCTTCGGATTGGTGGGCTATACGAGTGATGAGGTGAACCGCCGCCGCAAGGAGATTGCAATAAGAAAGGTGAACGGAGCGAAGGTGAAGGATATTCTTCGCATCTTCCTGAAGGACATTATGAAGATTGCCTTGCCTTGCATCATCGTGGGAGATTTGGGGGCTTGGCTGATAGCCAGACAATGGCTCATGTCGTTCAGCGAGAAGATTA
>CAVBFV010000372.1:0-2574 GCA_963594575.1 Lachnospiraceae bacterium
TCCCACATAGATACTCCAATGGCGGAACCATCTCGTAACCTGCGCACTCACTTGCCCGAAGCTATGGAAACGAGGAGACCATGACTGGCTTCCATCTGCCAACTGGTAAGGCTCAGGATTTCTGCCTCCACCATTCAACTGCACGGTGGCATCAAATTGCCAAAGTCCAAGTGGAGTCTTATAGGAAGCTGTGAAGAGCGCCTTATACTTGCTGGTCAATGGCTTCTCTTTCAAGGTTTTGCCATAATCGTAGGTACACTTCACATCGTTCAGACGATAAGCCGCTGTTATCTCCAAGCCCTTCAGCAATGGATAAGAGGCATCTATCTGGAAGGTGTGCGAATAAGACTTGCCTATCAAATTATAGATGGAGATAAACCCCTTGTTGGCATCATAATCCACCACCGCTTGATTCCTGAAGTCGGTATAGTAATACTCGGCATTCAGTTTCAGTGTCTTGCCAAACATCGGGATGTAGAAAGCGGTACTTATACCATAGTTCCAAGCCTCCTCTTGCTTAAGTCCATCACCCGTAATCTGAAACTCCCTGCCGCTCGCCAAGAGATAGTTGTACTCTGCTAAGCCAAATACCGTGCGATAGCCCTTACCTGCTGATAAGCGGATGCTGATGGCATCGACAGGCGAATACTTCACGTGGAAACGAGGGGTGAAGAAGCTGCCATAAAGCGAACTATGGTCGAAACGGACACCTGCCATCGCTGTCAACTTCGTGCCTAACGTATAGGTGTATTGGGCGTATGCTCCAGGAGTCGTCTCCTTCTCGTTCATTCTCTGCATCTCCGACAAAAGATAAGGAGAGTCTTCTTGCCCTACTGCCGGTCTTGGAGAAACATTCACATTGGTGCGCTGTCCCAGGTAATCATGGTTGACGCTCAAACCTACCGACAAATTGTGCTGATGAGTAAAATTGGTCTCAAAAATCAGTGAGCCATAGAGATTCTTCTCATTGAGGTTGTAGAACTTGTTGCCATACTGGGCATCGAGCTGGTGCATCGAAGCCGAGGACATGAAGGCAATATTGGTGCCATGCTCGTGATTGAGGATGAAGGCATGTTTCATATAACCCTCATAGCGGTCGGTATGGAGCTTGATTCGATAAATATCATCACTATGAACATGTTCCTCATCCTGCCCACTGGTACGAATCTCCTTCAAAGCCCCAAGTCCACCATGAAAGATGTAGTGCTTGCCTTTATACAGCCAACGGTTCTGTACATTATATTGTTCTCTGCCTGGCATATCATAGAAACCATCGCCATTGTCATCATGGTTTTTGAGGATATTCTCATGATGCAACAATATCTCCGTTGCCCACTTATCCGACAGATGAACATTGGCATCGGCATTTGCCTCGATTCGGCTCTTGGTATCGCCAAAGAGGTTTACCTCCACCTGTTGCTCATCCTCTGGCTTCAAGTAATCCACATTGATTTGACCTGTAATCGACTCATAGCCATTCTTCACCGAAGCACTACCCTTGGATACTTGAATGCCTTTCATCCAAGGTCCCGGCACATAGCCCAGGGCGTATGGGATGGCTGCACCACGGAAGTTAGGGAGATTCTCGGTAAGCATCTGTACGTAAGTGCCCGAAAGACCAAGGAGTTTGATTTGTCTTGCGCCCGTCGTGGCATCATTATAAGCCACATCCACCGAAGGGTTGGTCGTGAAACTCTCGCCCAGGTTGCAACAAGCCGCCTTGAAGAGCTCATCCTTGTTCACGGCGATGCCATTCACGGCACCAGCCAATCGGGAAGTGCCCGACTTACGAGCCACCACCTTCACCTCATGCAAGGTCTCGTCCTTGAAAATGGAATCCTGAGAGGAGGAATCTACAGAGTTATTTTCTACAGAATTATTATATGATGATGACAGAGACACAACCTCTGTCTTATTATTTTTTGCATAAGTCTCAGCACCAATAACCAGCAAGGCACTGAGCAATATATATCTTGAATACATAAATATATTTCCTTTTATCCGAATCTTAAATCTTCGCTTCGGATGATTTTACCATTTTTATATATGTATGCAACCCTAAGATTTTACTGATAGGGATAGGCATACGACAATCTTGGCTGCAAAAGTACAGAAAAACTTTTGCAACCTATTTGCAAATATGAAAAAATCAAATAATCAGGATGTTAAGGAGGGCAAGATAAGCCCTTGGAGGCGAATGCGGAACGTTCAGATTCCAATATCTTGCCTTCTGAATGCTACAGATAACAGGACGTGGCAACGTCTGCCAAAGAGCTGGCACGATGCCTGCAAACACTGGTGCTGCATCGAAATCCAAGTGTTGGATAGAGACCGTAGGCGATAGTTTCACCAGCTCCACTTCCATGCAATGTTTGTTCACCTGTGCGCCCAGCTTGCCTAGGCAACAATCATGGTGCATGCTACGTTTCACGCAACAGTCAGTCACCATACCCACCATCACCTTGTCATAGTGAAGGCAGTGCATGACGGTAGTACCCACGCTCAAGTAAACCACCATGAGCGAGAGCATCAAAGCCATCAATATGTTGAGCGAACGTTTCATACCTATTTTTT
>CAVBFV010000373.1:0-2573 GCA_963594575.1 Lachnospiraceae bacterium
TCACTGCAATCGGTACCGCTTGTATCGCTGCAATCGGTACCAAGATTTCAGTTCTGCTTTTCGATTTGCAAAGGTAATTTATTTTTTCAATTTCTGGCGCATAGAATCGCCTTTTAACTCTATTTTACTTGCATTTGCTACCAAACGGTCCATAATGGCATCTGCCAAGGTAGGATCACCTATGTAATCATACCATTTGGCAATGGGAAGCTGTGAGGCGATAATGACGGTCTTTCTCTCGTATCTCTCTTCTAGGATTTGGAGCATTGCGAGTCTGGTCTTGTCATCCATTGGCTGCAACCCGAAGTCATCCCATATGAGCAAGTCATACTTTTCCAGATTGGTTATCATCTTCAGGTACGACCCGTCCAGCTTGCTGAGTGCAACTTTCTCCACAAAGCTGTTCATGTTGAGATAGAGAGTTCTGTAGCCTAGCATGCAAGCCTGTCTTCCAATGGCACAGGCAAGGAAGGATTTTCCGCAGCCACACTTTCCTTGTATGAGCAAGTTCTCATGTCTGCGTATGAAGGCACAGTCGGCAATGGCGGCAAGGTCATCCTTGGTGAAGTTGCGGTCTGCACCACAGATGACATCCTCTAAGAGTGCCGTATATCTAAGCTTGCTGATTTTTAGATACATGGCGGTCTTTCGATCTCGTCTGTCCTGCACCTCTGCATCCACCATCTTGGAGATGGCGACTTCCAGGGATGGGCGGTTCTGTACAGGAAGGCTGGTCATGGCCTCAAAGGAGGATGACATACCTCTGAGCTTCAGCTCGTTGAGTTGTATGATGGTTTCTTGTAAGTTCATGTTACTATATATATTTAAATGTTCATAAATGCCTCCGCGCCTCTCACATAGTCGTTCTGTGGCACGTTTGAGACTGTTTCTTCCCCGTCAACTTGGTCAAGGTTCTTCTCCAACACGTTGCGGATGGTCGTGTAGGTGATGGATGAACAACCTGCCAGACGCTTGCAGGCCTTCTCCAGACGCTCCTTGCCATACTTGCGCTTGAGAGACAGGACTCCTTGGCAGGACTTGTACGACTGCTCGACATGCTTCGTGCGATTGAGGATGGATTGGACTGCGGTAGTTGTGTTGCTGCCAACCAATGCCGCCTCCTCCAGGAAATAGGCGGCGTTATATCCCTGTCCGTGCTTGTAGGCAAGATGTTTGTCTGGCATATGCTCGTCAAGCGTGCTGTACCCAGATCCTTGGCGACGCTGATGGATGGCTATGCGAGAACTCCCGGAGTAAACCTCCACGGTATCTAAGTCCCACAGCACGCTCACCTTTTGCCCGACATACTGGTATGGCACGCTATAGTTGTGCTTGTCAACCATGACGTGATAGGTACCGGACAGTTTTACCTCCTTGCGATATCTGAAACGGTATGGAGTCATGGGCAGCTTACCTAACGTTGGTTGCTCTTCCGCCTCGAAGATGTCACGTCTGCTTCTCCCAGTCGTTCTGGACGGCTTTTCATTGAAGCCGTCCATCAACTCATAGATACGAGTATTCATGCTCAGAAGATTGTAAAATACCTCGTCATGTAGCAGAGCGTAGACGGCATTGTATGTCTTTTGGACGAGTCCCTCGACTGGACCTTTGTCCCTGGGAGTGCGAACCCTGCAGGTTTGGAGTGATGTATCGTAGTAGGCGGCCCATTCCACGGCTGCATCATTGAACGCAGGCTCGTAGCGGTCGTATTTCTTCACCCACTGCTTCATGTTGTCACTCTTGGCTATGCGAGTTGTTCCGCCGAAGTAAGAGAAGGCATCGGATATACCGCCGAAGAAGTTCTCCATGGAAGCGTTGTACATAGCCTTTGCAAATCCCAAGCCGCTGTATGGCAGGATGCAGACCAAGACGACAACCTTGGTTAGCTCACCTGTCTTCGGGGCGGTAAGCCACAGGGCATCGCCGGCGAAGTCAATCTGCATCTCTTCCCCAGGAATATAGGTGTTATGGAAGCTGAGGTTGTGTGAGTACTGATACTCACGGATTGACTTCTTGAACTGGGTGTATCCATATCCGTCGGGATGCTCCTTCTTGTATGACTCGTGCAGGGCTTGAATGGTGAGGTAGCGGTTATGCGACAAGTCTGACACATATTCTGGCAACAGCCCGTCCAGCACCTGGCGTTGGGAGGATGGGGCTGCTGTGGGTTTGGACAACTGGAGGAAAGATTCTATTTCCCCGTCACTCATGCGGCCAATCACACCATAGGACAAACCTTGGGAATCCGCCAAGGTCTTGTACCGGTTCAGTACACCACGTCCCATGTGTAGTTGCTCGCAAATGGTGCGCTGCGGTATTTTTGCCGCTAGCATTTGAAATGAACGTTTTAATTTGCTCATGTTTACATTACTTTGTGCCATATCGATACAGATTTTAATAGTCTTCTGCAAAGATAGGCCGTTATCATTTTACATGAGCAGAACTTAACATCTTTTTGGTACCGATTGGTGCGCTATGATGGTACCGATTCAAGTGATACGATGGTACCGAATGCAGTGCTATGATGGTACCGATTCATGCGCTATAGTGGTACCGATTCGCCGATACTGTCA
>CAVBFV010000374.1:0-2561 GCA_963594575.1 Lachnospiraceae bacterium
AATCTACAGGAATATCAGCCTCTTCCAGCACCTTGAGCACACCTACTTCAGCCGCGCCCTTGGCACCACCTCCACCCAACACCAGTCCCACCTTCTTACGTGACTGCTGGGCTTGCAGAGGAGTATGAGCAAAGAAGCAGCAGAATAAAATCAAAAAACATAATATCTTATCTCGATGTACCATCATATTGCTCCTTATTAAAATGAATAACTGACACGGCAAAAATACGAAGAAGAGAGAGGAGCTTCAGGAGAGCAGAAGCAAACACGAAAATACTCTTCACTCTTCACCAAACCCTCCGGAATACCGATAAACAGGGAGGTTGGTGGGGGTGAAGAGTTCTCTGAAGCTCTTCACCCACTCTTCACCCCTCTTCACCTAAATACTTTTTCAAGAATCCGACTGAAAAGAGAAGAATGATATTTCTTTTCCTCCATATTTCTTTCGCTTTTAAAGTTCTAATGATACTTCTTTCTTTCTATCCTCCTGGCTCGCAGGTTCAGCTTACTAGGGTCTTGGCGCATATACCAGAGATCCACCAGCCAGATGATATCCTTCTCTTCATTATAGAAATAGATAATCTTGAAGTTCTCCATGATGATGGCACCACGAAACTCCATTGTTTCATTACGGAAATGAGCTACTATAGGATAACGCTTAGGCATAAATTCTAATAAACGCTTAATCTCCTTATATTGTGTTTGCCACTTACGAGCAGTTTTTACCCCAAACTCTTGCAAGGCATACTCAATGCACTTTTTTATTTCCTTTTTGAAAAGGGCATCTGCTTTTATTTCCATTCTGCAATCATCCTTTCTATCTCGGCATCCAAAACGGAAATAGGCTCTCCATAATTTGGATCATCCAATTTATCCAAAATACTCTCACAATGCTCCATCACCTGCTCCAATGAACGTCCCATAGGATAGGAATCGGTATTATAAACCTCATCCCCTTCTTTTTCCATTTCAGCATGATGCAAAGAAGAATATGCCATCATGGGCTCTGAAACATCTGAAGCTGATGATGCAGACGATGCTGATGCTGCCGAACGATAATCAGGCGATGGTTCACAAACCTTATCCCCAGCTATCTTAGATTCATCGATATGATATTTCTTTTCCTCCATAATTCTTTCGCTTTTAAATTCTACATTGCTTATTGGTGCAAAAGTACGAAGAAAGATTGGTATTCGCAAGAAAAATGCCAGAAAATTGCGGAGAATGCTGAAAATTAATGGATTATACTGATTAAGTTGGATAAAAAAATGACCCGGTATAAATTTTTCTTCTTAAAATCTTTGGAGTATCAATAATTATCTGTATCTTTGCAGCGTTAGTTCCAGCCGAGCCTCTTGACAAAGCTTAAATAGGCTGGGCTTTTTTCATTTATAAAAATATGGCTATGAGTAAGGTAAACTTCTATGATATATATATTCAATTCAATGATGATATAATGTTGGATCCATCCTTCTCCGTCAACTATAAGGATAAGAGCGCATCATATAATTTCAAGAAATTAAAGTTTGATTATGCATTTATTCCCAAGGACCAACAACGCCTGGTAAATTATTGGGCACACCTTCATCAGCGTGAACTGATGGAGCACTATCACTATATCAAAAAAGTGAAATCCCTTGCCAAAATTGAGAATTTGAGCAAGATGAAGGAAATCCACATAAAGCCATTAGATACAAAAGACAAACTGGGAATCATATTTGTATGGTATCAGGAGGATTACAAGCTGATTATCTGGTTTAGCAATATGGAACGTAAACTTATAGACATCAAGAAACTCATGCTTTCTGATGAAGAAAAGTTCAAGCGTTTTTATGACATAGATTACTACGAAAGCTACAAAGTAAATCCATATAGCATAACATGGGATACAGAAATCAAACTGACTGCAAAAGATCTCTATAACATCGCTGAGCCACTTCCGAGCTACGTAGATTTCAAGGAATTGGACAAAGGAATCTTGGATGAGATTGCCGAAGAACAAGAAAGATTAAAGCGGGAGAACCATTCTTTCACCTCAGACGTAGGATCCTGCTTTTGGGGCTGTATCGCCTTTCCTATCACACTTCCTGCACGCATCCTCTGGTTTATTTTGAGAAAAGCTAGAATTCGCTAGATTGCAATACTTATTCCTACCCAATACACATTGCCTAATAATCAAAGTGTATTGGGCTGTTTTTTATATTTCCGGAAATCATAAAATCTATTTTTTGAAATTCTGCAAGAAAAAGCCTTTCAACTTTTATTTCTACTATTTCCATCCCGGTATTGCCTTTCGCATCTGCTCTTCAAATTCATCTATGGAAATCCAATAGTCAGGATCATCCAAGTATTTATCTACCTCTTCACAATGCTCCATCACCTGCTCCAGCGAGCGCCCCATAGGATAGGAATCGGTATCGTAAGCCTCATCCCATGATACGGATGATTCTGATGCAGCCGAACGATAAGCAGGCGATGGCTCACAAACCTTATCCCCTGCTATCTTCGATTCATCGATATGATATTTCTTTTCCTCCATATTTCTTTCGCTTTTAAAGTTC
>CAVBFV010000375.1:0-2556 GCA_963594575.1 Lachnospiraceae bacterium
AGGAGCTCGAGGCTGAGAAGAAGATGAACGAGGCAATCGCTAAGAAGGTAGCTGATAAGAAGGCTGCTGCAGCTGCTGCTGAGGCAGAGGCTAAGGCTGCTGAGGAAGCTCCTGCAGAGGAGGCTCCAGCTGAGGCTTAATCTTCGACAGAATCTTCTTTTGAGATTTTAAAGTATAAAGGTTGAATTTCTCTTTCGGGAAATCCAACCTTTTTTTTTGTTTCTTTTGATTATGGGTGATAAAAAGGAAAACAGTTATTCGCATATTCTGAAATATACAGGATTGTTTGGCAGTGTGCAAGGATTGGGAATTCTTGTAGGAGTTTTGCGCAATAAATTTACGGCGCTCTTCCTCGGACCTTCTGGAATGGGACTGCTGTCTCTTTTCAGCTCAACGATTTCTGTTCTCAGTTCTGCGTGTAATTTCGGCATTCCTACAAGTGGTGTTAAATTTATTTCTGAAAAGGAACATGCTGCAGATGAATCGCAGTCCGAAAAGGCTGATATCGCCGGGGCGGTTCTTCTTGTCCGCACCTATAGTCTGCTTGCTGCATTTTTCGGAGCCATCGTCTGTGTGCTGCTGGGTCCGTTACTCAATGGGTTTACTTTTTCCTGGGGCAATCATACGCTACATTTCATTCTCCTGGCACCAACCATTTTCTTTACGATTCTGGCTGGAGGTGAAACAGCCATTCTGAAAGCTACCGGACAGTTGCGTGCGTTGGCGATGCAGGCAAGTCTTCTGGCTATTCTTCTGCTTTTGGTTTCGGTTCCGGTTTATTGGATATTTGGTGAGAGAGGTATTCTGCCCGTTCTGTTTATTTTGGCATTTATGCAATGGGCTCTGAATTTTCGATATTCCCGACGAGTTGTACGGTGGGGCGTAAATATGCGAAAAATGACGCTAGTTGCAGGTTTCCCACTTTTGCGACTTGGCGGGGCATTTGTACTTTCGGGTTTGATGAATAGCGGATGCGAATTTCTGATTCGTGCCTTTTTGAACCAACAAGGCGATCTGGAAGTTGTCGGACTTTTCAATGCCGGTATAACGATTGTCTTTGTTTATGCGGGAATGGTATTTTCGGTCATGGATCAGGATTTTTATCCCCGTCTCTCCGGCATTTCGGGTTCCAGAAAAAACGAGGAGTCTGTAAAAGAACGCAATCTCTGTGTAAACCGCCAGCTTGAGATGAATGTCCTGTTGCTGGGGCCTATCATTGCAGCTATCATTTTAGGTCTGCCTCTCATTATTCCGATATTATACAATGCCCAGTTTATGGGGATGCTTCAGATGACTCAGCTTGCTGCTGTTGCCATGTTGTTCAAGGCGGTTTATCTTCCAATAGAATATCTCCCGCTGTCAAGGGGAGATTCCAGACTTTTTCTCATTCAGGAAAGTTTTTGTGTTATCTTGCTAATAGTCTGTGAAATAGCTGGTTATCAGTTAGATGGATTGAGAGGAGTAGGAGGGGGTATTGCCGTTGCTTATGCCATAGAGACCTTAGCAGTATTGGCTTTCAGCAGAGCCGTTTATGGTTATCGGTTATCCGCTCTTGGTTTCAGATTCTGTATCTTTCAGCTTCTGATTCTGCTCCTGGTGTTGTTCCTGGTTTTCATGATCAGTTACTGTGATTGGCTTTATTGGCTGATTGGTGTTATCATTGTACTCATGAGCACATCGTTTAGTTTTAGGAAAATTAGAAAACTTGTTAGATAAGAATAGAAATACTGTAGGATAAATTATTTTCTCCGAAAGATAGAAGAATATCTCCGAAAGATAGAAGAATATCTCCGAAAGATAAAAAAATATCTTTCGGAGATATTTTTTTATTCCAGTAGGATATTGGATTATTCCAGTAGGATAAATAAAGAAAAAGCCTTGAGAATCAGTTGATTCTCAAGGCTTTTATATGTTTTGTATCTCAAAGAAATTACTTCTTGTTGATAGCGAGGTCGATAGCTACAGCGATAGCAACAGTAGCACCTACCATAGGGTTGTTACCCATACCGAGGAAGCCCATCATCTCTACGTGAGCAGGAACTGAAGAAGAACCTGCGAACTGAGCGTCTGAGTGCATACGACCCATTGTATCAGTCATACCGTAAGAAGCAGGACCAGCAGCCATGTTATCTGGGTGCAAAGTACGACCTGTACCACCACCAGAAGCTACTGAGAAGTATGGCTTACCAGCAGCAATACGCTCCTTCTTGTATGTACCAGCTACTGGGTGCTGGAAACGTGTAGGGTTTGTAGAGTTACCAGTGATAGATACGTCTACATCCTCGCTCCAGTTGATAGCAACACCCTCGCGAACGTCGTCAGCGCCATAGCAGTTAACCTTAGCACGTGGACCGTCGCTGTAAGCGATGCGGTTAACAACCTTCAACTCACCTGTGTAGTAATCAAACTTTGTCTGAACGTATGTGAAACCGTTGATGCGGCTGATGATCTGAGCAGCATCCTTACCAAGACCGTTCAAGATAACGCGCAATGGGTTCTTGCGAACCTTGTTAGCCATCTCAGCAATCTTGATAGCACCCTCAGCAGCAGCGAAAG
>CAVBFV010000376.1:0-2533 GCA_963594575.1 Lachnospiraceae bacterium
TAGGAAGCAAGGAAGGTTTCGACCAGCTCTTCGAGTTGGCTCATCTCCTCCATGGCGAGGTAGGAGCTTCCCGTGCAGCTGTTGATGCAGGTTGGGTAGACCACGATCGTCAGATTGGTCAGACCGGTGTCACCGTTCATCCTAAGGTTTATATTGCCTGCGGCATATCCGGTCAGATCCAGCACATCGCCGGTATGCAGGATTCCGGCATCATCATCTCCGTAAACAACGATCCTGATGCCCCCATCAACAAGATTGCCGACTATGTCATCAACGGCAATGTCGAAGACGTCGTCCCCAAGCTCATCAAGTACTACAAGCAGAATTCAAAGTAAGCTGCAAGTAGCACCATTTACACATTTATTTAAATAAGAAAAGCAAAATGGCTAATTACTATAGTGATCACCCTGAGATTGAATTTCATCTCAATCACCCCCTCATGAAGCGTGTTGTGGACTTGAAGGAACGCAATTACGTAGAGAAAGACCAGTTCGAAGATGCACCTGTCAACTACAAGGATGCCATTGAGAACTACAAGCGACTGCTGGATATTACCGGCGATGTGGCAGCCAACATCATCGAACCCAACTCTGAGGATGTCGACCTCGAAGGTCCACACCTGGAGAATGGCCGCATGATCTATGCCAGCAAGACATTCGAGAACCTCGATGCCACTCGCAAGGCAGGTCTCTGGGGCTTGTCCATGCCACGTCGTTACGGTGGCTTGAACCTGCCTAACGCCATCTTCTCTATGGCATCCGAGATCATCGCTGCAGCCGATGCCGGCTTCCAGAACATCTGGTCACTCCAGAGTTGTATCGACACCCTCTATGAGTTCGGTTCTGAGGAGCAGCGCCAGAAGTATATCCCTCGCATTTGCGCAGGCGAGACCATGAGTATGGACTTGACAGAGCCAGATGCAGGTTCCGACTTGCAGCGCGTCATGCTGAAAGCCACACAGGACGAGGACGGCACATGGCGTCTGAACGGTGTGAAGCGTTTCATCACCAATGGTGACTCAGACATCCACTTGGTTCTGGCTCGTTCTGAAGAAGGCACCAAGGACGGTCGTGGTCTTTCTATGTTCATCTACGACAAGCGTGATGGTGGCGTAACCGTTCGTCACATCGAGCACAAGTTGGGTATTCACGGTTCTCCTACCTGCGAGTTGGTTTACAAGAATGCCAAGGCAGAACTTTGCGGTAACACCCGTCTCGGATTGATTAAGTACGTGATGGCTTTGATGAACGGTGCCCGTCTGGGTATTGCAGCTCAGAGTGTAGGTGTTGAGCAGGAGGCTTACAACGAGGGCTTGGCCTATGCCAAGGAGCGTGCTCAGTTTGGCGAGAAGATCATCAACTTCCCAGCCGTATATGACATGCTTTCAAGAATGAAGGCTAAGTTGGATGCAGGCCGTTCACTCCTCTACTGCTGCGCTCGCTACGTAGATATCTACAAGGCTTTGGAAGACATCGCCCGCGACACTAAGCTCACTCCAGAGGAGCGTCAGGAGATGAAGAAATACACCCGCTTGGCTGATGCGTTCACTCCATTGGCAAAGGGTATGAACTCTGAGTATGCCAACCAGAATGCATACGATGCCATCAGCATTCACGGTGGTTCTGGTTTCATCATGGAGTACAAGTGCCAGCGTTTGTTCCGTGATGCCCGCATCTTCTCTATCTATGAGGGAACTACTCAGCTTCAGGTTGTTGCAGCCATCCGCTACATCACCAACGGTACTTATCTCAGCATCATCAAGGAGATGTTGGAGAATGAGGTATCAGATGACTTGAAGCCATTGAAGGAGCGTGTAGCCAAGCTCGTAGAACTTTACGAGGCTGCCATCAACAAGGTGAAGGAGGCAAACGATCAGGCTGTTCACGACTTCCTGGCTCGCCGTCTCTACAACATGACTGGCGACATCGTGATGTCTCTCCTCATCCTCGACGATGCAACCAAGGCACCAGAGATGTTTGCCAAGAGTGCCAACGTATATGTTCGCATGGCAGAGGAGGAAGTTCTCGGTCATTCAGCATACATCCAGAACTTCAAGGCAGAAGACTTGGAGAGCTTCAAGGCGTAAGACATTTATAAGAATAAGATAATTTTTAAAAGTCCGTGGACAATGAATGCTCACGGACTTTTTTTATTACAAACTTTCTTCTTTACTTACCTGATATACTCCCAAAAATTTTGGGGGAATCGGATATTATTAGGGTAAGAAATTCGGGGGAATCGGATACCACATATCTATCTTTCTCATTTTCATTGAATTAGCAAAAATATCAAGTTTTGTACAGCAAAGCACAAGATTAAAAGGAACTTTCTGCAAAAAAATGCAACAAGCATCTACCTCAATCGGAGCAAAAGAAGTGTACACCTCATAAATATACTTTATAAGCAGATTTCTTCGTAATTACTCAGTCCCCATTGAAGCCCCCTATGGACATGAGTAGTTACCTATAATCTTATTGACGTATACTTAATATATTAGTTCATTGAATCTGATTAAACGCCTTTCGTTACTTAC
>CAVBFV010000377.1:0-2520 GCA_963594575.1 Lachnospiraceae bacterium
TTCTGCCAAATCATGTGAACCGTCTTCTGACTCAGTTTTACGGCTTCCGGAAGTGCCAGCAGGTCGTCGCTCATCAGCGTAATCTGCGCCACATCCATCGCCACATCCGTTCCCTTTCCTATCGCCATACTCACGTTGGCAAGGGCCAGGGCCTGGGTGTCGTTGATTCCGTCGCCCACCATCGCTACCTGTTTGCCTTCGTCCTGAAGTTTCTTTACCAAAGCCTGCTTGTCGCCAGGCAGCACCTTGCTCTGGTAATGCTTGATGCCGGCTTTCTCTGCCCAGTAGTGAGCCGCTTCCTCCTTGTCGCCACTCATCATATAGACCTCTATTCCCCTTTTCTGCAACTGCTTCATCGCTTCCTGGGCATGAGGCTTGAGGGTCTCTCTCGTCTCCAGATCCAAATCCTCCTGCTTGGTGAAATCAATGTTCTGGTTAGGAATGGTGAGGGTGCCGGTCTTGTCGATGACGAGGGCGTTGATCTTGTGGAGATTCTCCAGCGCCGACGCATCCTTGATGAGAATCTGCTTCTGCGCCGCCTTGCCGATGCCCACCATCAGGGCGGTAGGAGTAGCTAAGCCCATGGCGCAAGGACAGGCGATGACCAATACGGCTACGGCTGAAAGGATGGCCTGCGGAAGAGCAGCGTTGCCGCCTATCAGCCACCATATTAAAAAGGTGATGAGGGCGATGGCTGCTACGGCTGGAACGAAAATCAGAGCCGCCTTATCCACGATGCGCTGCACGGGCGCCTTACTGCCCTGCGCCTCCTGAACCATGCGGATGACGTGTGCCAGGGCGGTGTTCTCGCCAATCTGCTTGGCTCTCATGCGGAGCTTTCCCTGACTCGGAATGGTGCCAGCCAGCACGTTGCCGCCTGCCTTTTTCATCGCCGGAGTCGGTTCGCCGCTGATCATCGCTTCATCTACATAGGCAGCATCGGGAGTCATGAAACTCTCTGCCTGGGTAACCACGCCATCCACCGGAATCTTCTCGCCGGCTCTTACCTCTATCATGTCGCCTATCTGAATGGTGGAAATCGGAACTTCCTCCATCTTGTAGTCGTTGGTGCCTTCTATCTTCTCGTAAGTCACCAGTCGGGCGGTTTTCGGCTGCATTCCCATCAGTTGGCGGATGCTGCTCGCCGTACTGTCTTTCGTCTTTTCTTCCAGGCATCTGCCGGTCAGCACGAAGGTGATGATCATCACGGAAGCATCGAAATAAGTGTGCCATTCTATGCCTCTCGCTCCCCATACCATTTCTCCGAAGAAGGTGTTGAAGGTGCTGAAAAGGAAGGCGATGAGGGTGCTGAGTGCTACGAGTGAATCCATGTTTGCCGTATGATGCAGGAGCTGCTTCCAGGCGGAAACATAAAACTGTTTGCCACAGTAGAGCAGGTTGGCGAGTGCCAGGAGCAGACAGATCTGGTTGGCGAAGGAACTTGTATGGGAAATCCAGCCCATGGAGAAACACATGGTCAGGATGGCGAAGAGCCAGGAGGCGAGGGTTCGGCGGCGCAGGAGGGTGAACTCACGTCGGTTGATTTCCTCCACGCTTCTGTCGTTTTCGATAACGAGGTCGTAGCCGGCGTTGCTGATTTCCCGTTTCATATCTTCCAGGGAGATGATGTCGGGGTTATAATCTACCAGGGCAGTTCGGCTCGCCAGGGAAACCGAGGCGGAGTTGATGCCTTTTAGCGACCGTAGTTTCTTTTCAACATTGGCAGAGCATACGCTGCAAGCCATGCCTATTACTGGAATTGTTTTCTTCATCTGTTTCTTATATTAATATTCTGAAATCTATAAGCAGAAGTTTTCATGTCTGCTTTTCTGCCTGCAAAATTACATATTAATTATGGAAGAAAAAAGATTTATGGTAAAAAACTTTTGGCTGCTCCATAAAAATCATGATAATAAGGTAGCTGAAAATGCGATGTTTCAGGTAAGGACACAAAAAAAGGCAGGTTCCAAGTTGCTTTGGAATCTGCCTCCATCATTTATGGGAGATGATTATTTGACTTCGATGTTCTTTGTTGTCTTAGCCTCCTCCTTAGGAGTAAGCTTTGGAATCTCGACCTCGAGTATACCATCAGCTACCTTTGCTGAAATCTTCTCACGATCAGCATCCTCAGGCAGCGTATAACACTGCTGGTAGTTGCTGTAAGAGAATTCGCGGCGCAGATAGTGCTCGTGCTTGTCTTCATCCTTGTGTTCCATCTTGTTCTCGATGGCGATGTTCAGATTACCATCGTTATCGATGTTTACACGAACCCACTCTTTCTTCAAACCAGGAGCTGCAACCTCCATGATGTAATTCTTATCTGTCTCCTTGATGTTAATGGCAGGAGCAGTAGCATTCATACGTGACATTACTTCGGTATTGAATAAAGTATCATCAAAGAAGTTACTCAACCAATCTGAATCATTATTTCTACGTGCTAACAACATAATTAAAACCTCCAAATTTTATTTTACTCGTCCTCTCGGTTCCTTGCGGTCCCGTCGGGATTTCTGTTTGTTA
>CAVBFV010000378.1:0-2519 GCA_963594575.1 Lachnospiraceae bacterium
CTTGAATATCTGTCACAAAGACATGACAAAATGATGAAAAAGGGGCTTTTTTTGATACACGTCAACTAAACAGCAATGGCGGCTTGATATACGTCAAGCCGCCATGCTGTCAAATTGAGAAATGTGTCATATTTCTTATGTTTCTTCGGATTTCTGATGCTAGATCAGTTCCAGAATCTTGTCGAGAATCTTTTCTACGGTTGAAGAATCGGTTGCTTCATCGAGTTTCTTGTTGATTTTCTCTTCCAGTTTCTTGCTCACCTTGTCGGCAGCCTGATCCATGGCCTGGTTTGCCTTGTCTTCCAGTTTCTTCTGAACGGAAGTGCCCAGTCCGTCTTCTTCTGAACCATCGCTGTTATTATCGCTTACCGAAGGGGATTCATCGGTTGATGAGCTGGTGGTTTCTTCTATCTGCAGATTGTCGGCACCTTCCAGCGCCTTCACCATATCATCAGCATTCATCGTGTAAACGCTGCCAAGGATTCCGAAGCTTACGGTGTGCTGCTTGCCATTAAACTCAACGGTTCCCTTAGAGCATACGATATAGTTGTGGTATTCGAAGAGCTGGTTCATCACTTCATCAATAGCGCTTCCTGCCATCATTTTGGCAATGGAACGGATGCTTTGGGTGAAGAAGTTGTTATCACTGGTTTCTGTAGCCTTGTCGATAGCCTTGGCTGCCTCAGTCTTTACCTTTTCTTTGTGGGCATCAGGTCCTGGATTGGTTATGGCGAAAACCAGGAAGAGAAGTACGATAAGACCTAAGATGATTTTCCAGAGGGTCTTGCTCGATTTTTTCTTTTCCGGTTCCTGTCTGTAGCCCTGGTTCATGGCAGCGCCGTGCTGAAAGCCTTGCTGGTAAGCTTCCTGCTGTGCCTGCTGGAAACCCTGCTGGTTTGCAGCCTGAAAGTTTGCTGCTTCTGTCCCGTTGTTGCCGGCTGCATCTGCTGATGTTCCTTCTGCATTTTCTTTGTTGGCTGTATTAGCTTTGATTGCTTCTACAGTTTCAAGAACAGTCTTCAGTTCTGCTATTTTCCAAGCAGGAGTCCAGTCTTTCATGCCTTGTGCCCAAACAAGGGTTTCGGGTGTGATAGCCTTCTGGACGAGTTGCTCCAGGCTGAATGGACCCGCTTGCTGTCCGTTATTCTCAATGATAAAATATTCCATCATGTATTCTTTTATATAACATTTTTCTTAAAAGCCAATAAGGAGTTTCTTTCACTCTTCATAGCTTATTAGTGTGTAGCTTTCCACCAACCGGTTTTCTCTCTGCCCTTGATAGCTACGCTGTGCTGGCTAGGGTCGGAGATAGAAAGACCGCAATAGTTCTTTACTTTAAAGGTTGTACCTCTATAACTCATTAACCCTGTATAAGCCTGTTCGGTATGAGCAGCAGTTTTGATTGTGAGTTTCATCTGTGAATTAAATTTGTCTTTCAGAGAGCCGCTTGGAACAAGACTATCTACGTATACGCTCATGTCGTAGAAGAGGTTGGGAGAGAAACCATCCAAAGGCTGTATGGAATCTAGCGGAACGGATGATGAGAGGGTATATTTGCTATTGATTTCCTTCATCACTTGGGCTAGATTATCCATCTGTCTGCAGTCGATGGCCGCCATGTTGCAGAATGGATTGCTACTATTCTTGTAGAAATTGACAACTCCGTTGACAAATCCAGAATAGTTAGGTGCTGAACTGTTGAGGTAACTCCATATGGTTTTGTATGGAACGCCGGCTCCCATTATTTCGCTACTTGAACTGATCATGAAATTAGTGACGTCTTTCAGTTCGTATGCAGTCTCTACATTGCCCATGTAGCATGCATCGAATAGGATGTATTGCATCTTGGTGCCGCTGAGTTTGATTCCTTCGGCTAGGGTAGGAACGTCGAGAGCGTTCTCTTCTAAACTTACGCTTCCGAAGAAACGGGTGACAGGTTTGTTGGGATCGGATCCAAACTGTATTCCGCTGAAATTGCCGGTAGCGGTAGGGTAGCTGGTACTTCCTTTCTGAGCAAAACCGGCATTAGGTCTTGCCATATAAGGATAGTTTACCCAATCGCTCTTGTAGGTCCATCCGCAGCCATGAGCTCCGATGATGAGCGAATAGTTTAGGGCTTCAGCACGGCGTTTCACCTCATTCAGAATCTCTGCAAATCCTTCTGCTGTAGTATATGTAGCTTCATCGTATGTTTTCAAAGTGTCGCGAATTACGGTTTTCGTATTGCCGTCATACTGAAGATCAATGAGATAGCTCTTCCTGTAATTCTGACTCATGAAGACCATTACACGCGAATTGTTCAATCCCTTCTTGGCAACAATACCTTCGCAGATGCTGTCAACGTTCAACTTTAAATATCTTGTAAGACCGGAAGTGTTGGTTCCACCCGTCCAAGGATAGAAGACGAAGATAGTCTGCTTATTGACGCTTTCTACATCAATAGCTTCATCGCCACAACTGGTGAAAGTTGCTGCTAGAGATAGCGTACATATAAATAAGGTGAAAAGCTTCTTGATCAT
>CAVBFV010000379.1:0-2518 GCA_963594575.1 Lachnospiraceae bacterium
CCAGACTGCCCCGACTTACCGAATCCATAATCCAGACGTACATTCACATTCTTCTTAAATTCCCAGCGATAACCTACACCGGCATTCGGCAAAATCTGTTTAGAGCGCAATGCCGAGAATTTCGGGAAGATGGTTCCTGCACCAGCCCATACAACTATACCATTTCGCCTCCATACATGTTGGCGCAACTCAACCGTTGCTTCCAGAGAATGCTTATCGCGATAACGGCCTTCATAATAGCCACGCATAGAATGAGTACCACCCAATTCAGCCATCATTCCCCACGAAGGATTACCAAAGTTGAGGTTAGCCCCAATGTCCTCGGCAAGAACCGTTCCCTTACCCAGTCGCTGATAGGCATCAAAACGAAATGCAGTCGTACTGAAAGCATAATCATTTCCCATAAATCCAGGTCTGAACATCTGATTGATATTCAAACAGATACCACGATGTGGATTCGTAAGATTATCTCTGTTATCATATACCAGAGAAACGCCAGCTCCTACATTCCAAGTATGCTGATCCATGCCTTGCAGTAATTCCGGACGCTCAATATGTTTACCTATTACATAGTCATAACTCGCCATCGGTCCGATATAGAAATTATCTGCTACACGAAACAGGAAGCTAACTTCAGCCTGAGCCTGCCAACGCTTCATGTCACTCTTATTGGCATCGTTATCGCCCATCTCATAGCCTATTCCCCAAAAATCAGAGGGAAAAGAATAGAAATAAAGGTGATAATCGATGCGATATCTTCCTTTAGGAGCAATATGGTTACCACGGACACCCAACATATAGAAACCTACAGAACTGACATCACCATAAAGCGAGACATTAGAAGGAGGAAGAATACTGTCATTCGGATCAGTACGGTATAGTCCTGCTGCCACCAATCCCAATCCGAACTTGGTATCAGAGGCATAATGAGGGCCACCTATCACACTAAAATCGAAACGCTTATGCTTCTTGTTTTTGTTGGAATCATTAAAGTAGTCAAGAATCCGGTTCACCCATGATTTCCCGGCATGTAAAGTCGTCGTATCCACCTTCTCTGCAGATGAGATACTATCGGTTACAGAAGGCTCAGAGGCATAGCTGCCCAATGCCAACATCATAATAAGTATTGTCAGAATATGCTTCATTTTGTCGATTTTATTATTTTAATACACCAATGCTACATTATCAATCCACAAGGTATTGCCTGGAGTTCCGATATAGGCTCCACCATCGGATGAGGAGAACTGAAGAATCAGATGAGTAGGTGTTTCGTTAGCACTCGCCCATCCTACTTCTTTTACCGGCACACTCTTACCCTTGCTGTTACGGGCATAGTCAGTGGATCGCAGTCCCATAGTAGCAGCCTGATAACCTGCCATGTGGCGGATATCGCCATAATGGATTGTATAGGTAGCATCTTCCACCCATCTATCGGTACTCTTTCCGAATCTGACTACCATCGTACCCACACGTTTAGCTGTTATATTTCCCTTAGCATCTTCATGCCGTTTCTGCAGATAGAGCACAGCTATAGCATGATCTCGACCTGCAACCGTAGAGGCTCCGCTAAATCCATTCTGCTTGATACGATTGGCTGCATGAGGGAGAGATGTCTTATAATCAAAGCGCAAAGCCTTTGGACGTGCGGTGAATGGTATACCCCAGTTGATGGCTTTAGGACCATCCTTGGTACTTGTTATCGGTTCACGAACATCACCCAGAAAGAGAGAACCGGCAGCCAAGACCTTGATATTGATGAGTCCCAGCACTTTTACTTTCTCAATATGGGTTACCAGTTTGGCACAATATCCACTACCATGTTTATCACGAAACACAGAGTTATTCGTCTTATAGATGCCCGATACATGTGCCAGGACATTAGAGGAACCCCAAGGCGAACCACCCTTATTGGTATAAGGAATATTACCATTGATAGTCATATTAGGTCCAACGGCATAAACTTTTTTCTGATTTCCTCCGATAATGCCTGATTCTTTGATATTCCTGATTACCCAGTGGTCCATATTACCATATTTAAAAGGAACCACCTTTTCCTGTCCCTTAACGGGAAGGCACGACAAGGTAGCAACCGCCATAACGATGCCTGATATTATTATTTTCTTCATATCTGTTTTTTTTTTATATCATTAAGGCTGCAAAGATAGAAAAATATTTTCTAGTTTTCAGTTTTCTTCGACATAAAGCATAAAAAATTAAGAAATAATAATATATTTACTGCATTTTAATTGCCATAAAACAAAAAAGTCCTGCATTTGCTGTTATAAACAAATACAGGACTCCTGATTCAATATACAAAACAGGATCTCTTGCACCGGTTACAATAGAGACATGCACCGGTTACAATAAAAACATGTTCCGATTACTCCAAAAGCTATTATCGATTGGAATACATATTATCGTAATACTTCTGATAATCACCAGAGGTTACATTGTCCATCCATTCCTGGTTATCGAGATACCATTTTACGGTTTCCTCGATACCCTCCTCAAACTGGAG
>CAVBFV010000380.1:0-2501 GCA_963594575.1 Lachnospiraceae bacterium
GACATATTATAAAGTTTCTCACCATATCCATTTCCGTTCAGTTCATCTACAGTTGCAGGGAACACTACTGATTCTGCATGGCCAGGTACAACGTGAATATTGAAGAACAAGACATTACCATCATTAGTAAACATCGACTTCAACTGATTAGCAAGTTGTTGCATTTCATCATGTGAGGTGCCATTATACTCACCATCTGTGATATTGATAATTGTAGGAGGATAACAATCCTTGTCATGATGGTCTTTCATCCAGTTTTCGAGCAAACCTTCTGCACGTTTGAAAGCTTTGTCCATGTGTGTCCAACTACCATCATGGCGAGCTACCATCCATTGTTTCTTCTCTACTTCTTTGATGGTTATACCCTTACGAGTACGCACCTCTTCCTTCACCATTTTCTTTTGGTAAGGATTATCACGAATCTCTTCTGGAGTAACAAAGTCTCGTCCTTCCAGATTGCCATTCCAAGCACTATAAGCCTCAGTGCCATAACCTATCATGGCAATATCAAAGTAATGGCGAGTCTCATTATTCTTCACACATCGCTCCACCAGCTCGTTGATTTGGGCATTTACAATACGGGCAACAGCCTCAGATAAAGTCATATCCTCACCATTGAAGGTAGTAATTCTACGCATAGAAACACTTTGGTCCACCAGGAAGATGAATGCTGTAGGATGCTCACGGTCAACACGAGCCGTATATGCATTCTTGCTCTGCAACATCTGTGGTTGGCTTGGAATTGGAATACCAAAGTTGCCAATGTTCTTGATATACTTCAGAGGAATAGTGTTCTTTACCAATATCTCCGCCTGATAGAATGGCTGCTCATCCACATCGAAATCGAAGTGATTACGAGCCTTGACAGTTTGGAAGTGAATCTTCTTGAAATCCTCCAGACTTCCACCCACATGAGCACCATTGCGCACTGCATTCCTGTCCGCATACTTGGTATTCTCATCATAAATCACCTCAGGGTCTATCTCCAGAATGACAGGGTTAGAAATTCTATCCTCATTCATTGCCACATACATCATTGGATGGTTCATGGTAAAGCTGACACGAACATAATGTTCCAGATTATCACGCTTATCCAACGACCAAGATGGAGAACCAGGTCCTCCACCTCCTGGTTTAGGAATATTGATACCACGTTCCTCACAATCCTTCCAAGAATAGAGTCCTCCATTCTTGATAATATTCTCCAAGTTATCACGGTCTGTGAAGTGATAGAGCTTGGTGATATGATTTTGTTCGAGGATATTCTTAAAATCCTCCCAGTTACTTCTTCTGTTCATTGTTTTTGTCCTCCAATAATATATGTATGTTAGAATAACGATAGTTGCTTTGGTTCTATTGTCTGCGGTTTCCACTTTTTATCACCAAAAGGATATAGACCTTCTACGTATGCCTTGATTAGAAAGGCATGCGAAAGAGGCTTCTTCGGGTCATCCACATCACAATTTGTATTATAATCCAAGAGTACGATGGTCTTAGCCTTGCTAGCCTCTCGTAATCTTTCGATAATACTTTGAACCTTATGTTCAAGCACCCACTTGTAAGTAGGAATATAAATCAGCTTTCGAGCCTCAATATATCCGAGCAATTCTGTTCCGTTTACTCCTTTTCGATGTCCAAGTGGCTTACCGAACTTACGAACAGTTCTCTTGATATTCTTCATCGATTCATTCTTAAACATTTTCATATCTACATCAGCCGATTCAAATACCTTTAGCCCTTGCCACACAGCCTCAACACATGTAGCAGTAACACCCTCACTAAATGGCACAGGTATGCCACCATGAGGATAGAATGGGCTTAACTTTATCAAGTCATCTTCAGCATGACTCGTTACATCCGCAATTATTGCATCGGGATATTTCTTCAAGATATTCTCCCGCTTCTTTCGTTTAGATTCTATATGTAACATTGTAACATTCTTATTTTTTCAATATCCTTTTTATTATTACAAAAAGCAAATAACCACCCAATACAATAATTCCAGCATAAATAACAAACCCGATAATCAAAAATACAACCGATGAACTTGCCATAAAAAAGAGGAACACGTTCAAAAACAACTCCTCGTCTATGAAATACAAAGCAAAAAAAGACAACACTGCCAATAATGCTAAAATATCTTTTATCGGGTATGAGTTATCTTCTTTCGGAGATTCCAAATCTATCAAATCATATTGAGCATTAGAAGTTAAATACTCTTGCTTTTGTCTGTTTGAACATACAGCAAATATCTCCCTTGCTTTCAGAAATCCAACTTCCTCCAAGGTAGCATCTTTTGTTGGTTCTTTCACACAACTAATTAATAAATTATCATACTTTTTGCGATTCTTAGCCAACCGTAAACAAGTTTGCAATTTTTTAAGTTCTGCATTTTTGAGTCTAGATAGTTTTTTCCACAGATTAATTTTACATAACTCATTATAATCCTCAGCAGAAAAGAGTAATCTATCTGCAGCACCATATTCATCAAACAAAGAAGG
>CAVBFV010000381.1:0-2501 GCA_963594575.1 Lachnospiraceae bacterium
GGACTGCTGGCAGCTGCCCTGATGGCTTCAATCTCTGCCAGTGCCGAAACCATAGAGGTGAAAACGTTGAAATATGCAGGTCCCTATGCTGTAGCACAGCCTTGGATGGCTGACAGTGTGAACATCAAGGGCGAAGCGTTCGACCTTAAACAACTACTCGATTCGCCACTCTCCTTCACCTTATTAAATAAGGGTAAGGAGGTGAGTGCAGCCCAACTCCTGACCGACAAGCAGCAGGATGCGCTCCATCTGGCTTCTTTCTGCGTTTCTAACACCCTGCGCACAAAAGCAACCATCGCGGTAGAAGGATTGGAGCAATACCGTCTGTTCGTTGACGGCGAACAGGTAGAGGTGAACGGCGATAAGGCAGAAACCATTCTGACTCCTTCGCAGCATACGGTTGTCATCAAATTTCTTACCCGGAAGAATGCATCTTCTGCGAAGAAATCTCTTAAGTTGACCGTTACCGCAGCCGATGGTGCTCCGCTTTCAGTAGGCGATGCGACAGTCAAGCGAGCCTATAACATCTATGATGTGATTTGTGCGCCCAACTATCCGAGTGTTTCTATCTCACCAAACGGAAAGTTTATCGTAGTTCGGAAAACCTGGGTAGATAGAAAAGGTAATAATCATAGCATTAATGAGTTGCGCAACTCTCAGACTAACAAGCTGATGGCTACGTTTGAGGAGAGCGTAAAATGGATGCCTGCAAGCAATAAACTGTATTTCACCCAGAAGGCGAGCGACAGCAGTATTGCCGGAGAAGAAAAGCAGGATGGTACATTGCAGCTCATCACCATCAATCCGCTGACGATGGAGCGCGAAGTGCTGGCAAGCAATCTTCCTGAAGGTTGGTTCCAGTTTACACCCGATGAAAAAACGCTCATCTATACGCTCACTACTGAAGGCAGAAAAAAGGATCCGCAAGTTTATGATGTAAAAGAACCGGAAGACAGACAGCCGGGCTGGCGCGAACGCAGCAATCTCGCCAAATACGACCTTGCATCGGGCATTCTCCAGCCGCTCACCTTCGGTTACCACAACATCTATCTGATGGATATTTCTGCCGATTCGCGTTATCTGCTGATTGGCAAGGGAGAGGAGCGACTCACCAAGCGTCCTACAACCCTGACATCATTCTACCGCCTGGATTTGGGCAGCATGAATGCATCTGCAGCCACAACGCCAAAGGTAGAAACCCTGATAGAAAAGGGCGAATTTCTGAACAGCGCCCAGTTCTCGCCAGATGGCAAGAGCATTCTCGTGAGCGCTTCGCCTGAGGCTTTCAACGGCATTGGAAAGAATGTGGAAGAAGGACAGACGCCTAGCATGATCGACACCCAGCTCTATCTGATGACCTTGGCAGATAAGAAGGTTCGTTCGCTGACCAGGGATTTCAATCCGAATGTGCTGAGCACGGAATGGAGCAAGGCTGATGGAAATATCTATTTTACAGCCGAAGATAAAGACTGCGTACATCTCTTCCAGCTCAATCCGAAATCGGGCAAGTTTACACTTCTCAAGACTCCTGAAGAGTACATCAAGAGTTTCTCTATTGCCTCTTCTGCAGCAGAAATGGCTTTCTCCGGTCAGAGTGCATCCAATGCCGACCGACTCTATAAGATGAATACGAAGGCGCTGAAATCGCAATTGGTTGATGATTTGAGTGCGCGCGAACTGAAGGATGTTGAACTGGGCGAATGCAAGGCTTGGAATTTTATCAATTCAAGGGGCGATACGCTTTGCTGCCGTTACTATCTGCCACCTCATTTTGATGCAGCCAAGAAGTATCCGATGGTAGTAAACTATTATGGTGGTTGCAGTCCTACGAGCCGCATGTTCCAGAGCCGTTATCCTCATCATGTTTATGCGGCGATGGGCTATGTAGTGCTGGTTGTAAATCCTAGTGGAGCCACCGGATTCGGTCAGAAATTCTCTGCCCGCCATGTAGACACGGCAGGCGAGGGAGTGGCTGAAGACATCATCTCCAGCACCCAGGCTTTCTGCGATGAGCATGCTTTCGTAAACCGCAAGAAGATTGGCTGCATCGGCGCCAGCTACGGCGGATTCATGACTCAGTATCTTCAGACCAAGACCGACCTCTTTGCTGCTGCCATCTCGCATGCAGGCATCAGCGACCACACCAGCTATTGGGGTGAGGGCTATTGGGGCTACAGCTACAGCGAAGTTTCTATGGCGAACGAATATCCTTGGACCAACAAGCATCTCTTTGTAGATCAGAGCCCGCTCTATAATGCCGACAAGATTCATACTCCGCTGCTGTTTGTTCACGGCACGGCGGATAATAATGTGCCTGTGGGCGAGAGTATCCAGCTCTATACAGCGCTGAAACTCCTTGGCCGTCCTACGGCGATGGTATTGGTAGATGGTCAGGATCATCACATCATCGACTACGAGAAGCGACTGAAATGGCAGAACACCATCTTTGCCTGGTTTGCCAAGTGGTTGCAGGATGATGCTTCCTGGTGGACGGAAATGTA
>CAVBFV010000382.1:0-2500 GCA_963594575.1 Lachnospiraceae bacterium
CTGAAGTAGATGCGCTCGAATGAGCAGGCTGAATCGCCCTTCTGCTCCATGATGCGCTCGATGCTACACTCTCCGTTTTTCTTCACGAGAAGCGCCGTGCCCGGCATCAGTTCCTGCACTTCCTCTGCCTCCAGGTCGAAGGTGGTCTGGAGTACAGGGCGCTCGCTGGCTACTACCACGATTTCATCGTTCTTGTAATAGAACGCAGGACGGATGCCCCAAGGGTCGCGCATAGAGAACATCTCGCCCGAACCGGTGATACCGCAAACCACATAACCGCCATCAAAGTTCTTCATCGTGGTCTTGAGTACATTGCTCATCTTCACGTGGTCTTCTATATAGTTGGTAATATCGGTATTCTGCATCTCCATCGCCTTTGCAGCTACGAAGTTACGCTCCACCTCTCTGTCCAGACGGTGGCCCATCAGTTCAAGCATGATGTAGGTGTCGCTGTAGATGCGTGGACTCTGGCCCTGCTTGGTCAGTTCCTCGAAGATTTCATCTACGTTGGTCATGTTGAAGTTGCCGCAAAGACAGAGGTTCTTCGCCTTCCAGTTGTTGCGGCGCAGGAATGGGTGCACATACTGGATGCCACTCTTTCCGGTGGTACTGTAGCGCAGGTGTCCCATGTAGAGTTCGCCTGCGAAAGGCAGTTCCTCTTGGGCAAACTTTGCATCAGCAAGCTGCTCGGGAGTCAGGTTCTTGAAGTTGGCATTCGCCTTGCCGAAGATTTCGGTCACGGCATTCTTGCCCTCTGCACGCTCACGGAACATATACTCATGACCAGGCTTACCGCCCAGTTTGACACAAGCCATACCAGCACCTTCCTGGCCACGGTTGTGCTGCTTCTCCATCATCAGATAGAGTTTGTTGAGTGCGTACATCCAAGTACCATACTTCTGCTGGTAATACTCCAGTGGCTTGAGCAATCTGATCATTGCTACACCACACTCATGTTTCAATGGTTCCATCTCTCTATTATCCTTATCTTATTTAGTTAAATTTGAATATACCTATCCGAGGGATTCCCCTCCAAAAAAAGGGAAACGTCAAGAAATGACGAATCCCTTTATATATTATTCTACAGTAACTGACTTGGCCAAGTTTCTAGGTTGGTCAACGTCCTTGCCCTTACATACAGCTACATGGTAAGCCAAGAGCTGCAAAGGAATGGTAGCCAATAATGGCTCCAGGCACTCCAAGGTCTCAGGGAGTTCAATCACTTCGTCGGCAATCTTGGAAATGGTTTCATCGCCATTGCTGACAATAGCAATAACACGACCCTGACGGGCTTTGATCTCCTGGATATTAGACAAGACCTTCTCGTACATGAAGTTGTGGGTAGCAATAACAACCACTGGCATATCGCTGTCAATCAATGCGATAGGACCATGCTTCATCTCCGCTGCAGGATAACCCTCAGCGTGGATGTAGCTAATCTCCTTCAACTTCAATGCACCCTCAAGGGCCACAGGATACTGGAATCCACGGCCCAGATAGATGAAATTGCGAGCGTATGTAAACGTACGGCTCAAGTCAGCTATCTTATTGTTGAGCTTCAACACTTCCTTCATCTTGGCAGGAATGTTCCAAAGCTGTTCTGTAATCTTCTGATATTCATTTTCGCTGATGGTTCCCCTCTCCTTACCGATGGCAAGTGCCAGGAGGATAAGGACGGTAACCTGACCAGTGAAAGCCTTGGTAGAGGCAACACCAATCTCCGGACCTACGTGAATATAGGTACCTGTATCTGTCTCTCGTGCGATGGAAGAACCGATGGAGTTACAGATACCATAGATAAACGCACCGCTCTCCTTGGCAAGCTTGATGGCAGCCAGGGTATCAGCGGTTTCACCACTCTGGGAAATGGCGATGACCACATCATCCTTCGTTACCACAGGATTACGGTAACGGAATTCAGATGCATATTCCACTTCCACAGGGATGCGGCAATAGTTCTCTATCATCTGCTTGCCGATAAGTCCGGCATGCCATGATGTACCACAAGCCACGATGATGATTCGCTTGGCATTGAGAAGCTGCTGGCGATGGTCGGTAATGGAGCTGAGCACGACACCCATCTCTGTCTCCGTCTTGCTGGTTGTATCATCGTCATCAGTCATTACGCGGGTTTCCACTGTGCGACTTACCACACGGCCACGCATACAATTGCGCAGGCACTCTGGCTGTTCGAAGATTTCCTTCAGCATGAAGTGAGGGAAACCGCCCTTTTCTATCTGACCGAGGTCAATGTCTACAGTCTGCACCTCAGGATTGAGTTTAACGTTCTGGATGTTCACCACCTGCAATTCCTCACCGAGGCGCATTACAGCGATGTTACCATCCTCCAGATAAACCACCTTATCAGTATATTCGATGATAGGGCTGGCATCAGAACCGAGATAAAACTCTCCATCCTTTCCGATACCTACAACCAATGGACTTTGTTTACGGGCAGCAATGATCTGATTAGGGTTACGCTTATCAAGAATTGCGATAG
>CAVBFV010000383.1:0-2473 GCA_963594575.1 Lachnospiraceae bacterium
ACGGGTGATAAAGTGGTGAAACCTTTGCGTGATCATTACTTCTCCGAGGTTATCAGATAAGCGTATGATTTTTCTACTAAAAGTAGCAAAATGCCAAGGTTTTTGGTTAAAAACAGTATAAAAAACAACAAAATGCACGGATATTGCAAAATATTCGTGCATTTTGTTTGCTGTTTCAATAGATTTTATTAATTTTGCTATCTGGTATAGAAAAGTACCTTATAAATAGAATAATATAAAACAAAACGAAATGGAGAAAATAGACAATCTAGACAGAAAGATTCTCGGCATCCTTTCCAAGAATGCCCGTATTCCTTTCAAAGACGTAGCCGCAGAATGTGGCGTGTCTCGTGCTGCCATCCATCAGCGTGTTCAGCACTTGATGGAGGATGGTTTCATCACCGGTAGCGGTTTTGATGTAAACCCTAAAAGCCTGGGTTATTCTACCTGCACTTATGTAGGTTTGAACTTGGAGCGTGGTAATATGTATAAAAAGGTGGTAGAGCGCTTGCAGAACATTCCTGAAATCGTAGAGTGCCACTTTACAACCGGTTCATACACCATGCTGATCAAGCTTTATGCCCGCGACAATGAGCAGCTCATGGATCTGCTCAACAATAAGCTTCAGGCTATCCCTGGTGTGGTTTCTACCGAAACGCTTATCTCTCTTGAGCAGAGCATCAAGCGTGAGATTCCTGTACTTCTCGATGAAGATTAATAAGAATCTCCATACTTGAGTACGATTTTTAGAAGATCTTGAATCATTATTTTTTGAAAGATAAACAAATGGAAACATTTGACTTAGAGTCGCATCTCCAGGATGCATACTCTAGATTTCCCGAAGCGAAGCATCAGCCTGTAATTGGCCTTACTGCCAATTATGAAGGTATCGATGCTACGCTTCGCGACCGTTATTATAAGCAGGTAATAGCGGCTGGCGGTACGCCGATCATTATTCCTCCTGTTGCCGATGCTCAGGTCATCGTCAATACCCTGGAGCATCTTGATGGATTGATTCTGACGGGTGGCGGTGACCATAATCCGCTGTGGATGGGCGAAGAGCCTTCTCCCCGTCTTCACAACATCAATCAGGAACGTGATGCTGCCGAACTGATGATTACCCGATTGGCTTTCAACCGCCAGATTCCGATGCTTGGCATCTGCCGGGGTATCCAGACCCTCGCTATTGCGCTGGGCGGAAAGGTGTGTCAGGATATCAAGCAGCTGGTAAAGCACAGCCAGGATGCCGACCGTACTGAACCTACCCACATCGTAGAAATCAGGAAAGATTCCACCTTATATAATATATATAATAAGGAGAAGATCTTTGTCAACTCGTTCCACCATCAGGCGGTAAGCGAGCCAGGCAATCATCTGCGCACCATCGCCAAATCTTCTGACCATATTATAGAGGCAGTAGAGAGTAGCGAATATAAGCAGATTCTCGGTGTGCAATGGCATCCGGAATGGCTGGAAGAAGAAGGATTGAAGATTTTCCAATGGCTGGTTAATCAGGCTAACAACTTTTATGCAGCCAAGCAGTTGCATAAGCGCATCCTTACGCTCGATACCCATTGTGATACTCCGATGTTCTTCCCTCAGGGCATCAAGTTTGATCATCGCGATTCCCGCATCCTGGTTGATCTCCATAAGATGACCGATGGTCATCAGGATGCTACCACGATGGTGGCTTATCTGCCACAGCCTCAGATAGGCGAGAGCTTCAGCAGCAAGGTGGCTTTCGATGTAAAGGGACCTGCGCAGTATGCTGACCTCATCTTCGACAAGATAGAAGAGATTGTGAGCAAGAACAGCCAGTATCTCAGCATAGCCCGCACTCCTGCCGATCTCTACAGCGATAAGCGGAAAGGCAGAAAGAGTATCATGCTCGGCATCGAGAACGGTCTCGCCCTGGAGCACGATATCAGTAATGTGAAGCATTTCGCCCAGCGCGGCATCGTTTATATCACGCTTTGCCATAATGGTGATAATGATATCTGCGATAGTGCCCGCGGCTGCAATACCCATAATGGTGTGAGTAGTTTTGGCGAGAAGGTGATTCATGAGATGAACCGTCTGGGCATCATGGTAGATTTGAGTCATGGTGGCGAGAAGAGTTTCTACGATGCACTTGATATCAGCCAGACGCCTATTGTCTGCAGCCATAGCAGCAGCCGTGTGCTTTGCGATGTGCCCCGTAATCTGACCGATGACCAGATGCGAGCCCTCGCAGCAAAGGGTGGTGTGGCTCATACCACGCTCTATCACGGATTCCTGCGTAAAGAGGGAGAGGCCGACATCATGGACGCCATTGCCCATCTTGAGCATGCCATCGATGTGATGGGTATCGACCACGTAGGTCTGGGAACCGACTTTGATGGAGATGGCGGCATCAGAGGTCTTGCCGACTCTTCTGAACTCATCAATTTCACCCTCCAGCTGTTGCGCCGCAAATATAGCGAGCAGGATATTG
>CAVBFV010000384.1:0-2461 GCA_963594575.1 Lachnospiraceae bacterium
CAGAGCTGGAGCCTTGACGACTGCATGAAATACGCCGTGGAGCACGCCACGGAGGTGAAGCGGGAAGTGGTTAACGCCCGCCAACGCAAGCAGGATTACCAGCATGCTGTGGCAGGATTCCTGCCTACCGTTACGGGTGGCGTGCAGGGACAGTACGCCTGGGGACGAAACATCGACCCGGAAACCAATACTTATAATAATGTAACGACATTCAACAACTACTATCAGCTTTATGCCGAACTGAATGTCTTCGATGGTTTCGCCACCATCAACGCCTTGAAGCAGGCTAAGTTGAGTCGGGATTATTCTGCCACGGCGATGCAGAAGATTCAGGACGATAGAGCCATCGACGTGATGCAGAAATATGTGGATGCTGCCTATGCTGAGGCAAGCATTCGGATAGCAAGCGAGAAACTGAACGAAAGCAAGCGGATGCTGGCTAAGATGCAGCGCCTGTATGAACTGGGCGAAAAGGGGCGCCCGGATGTGGTGCAGATGGAATCGCAGGTGGCAGAAGATGAATACAATCTTACGCATCAGGAGAATGTGGCAAAACAGAGTCTGCTCGCCTTGAAATCCGCGATGAATTTTCCGGTGGATGAAGAGCTGAAAATCCAGATTAATAAGGAACAGAAAATCCAGATAGTTGAGGAGCGAAATCTGAAGTTAAAGACTGAAAATGAGGAGGTTCCTGAATCTGGAGTAAACTATGAAACCGTTTACCAGGGCTTCCTGAATATTTCTCCCGATTTGAAGTCGGCAGAATACGAAGTGGAGCGGGCACGGTATGATTACAAGATAGCAAAAGGCAGATTGCTGCCATCACTCTCTCTCGGTGGCGGCATTTCTACCAACTATTATAAGAATCTCTCTCAGAAAGGGCAATACGATGGGTTTGCCTCGCAGTTTCACAACAACCAGGGCGAATACCTCGCGTTGACCCTTTCCATACCTATTTATAATAGCGACCGATGGCACAGCGTGAAGAAGGCACGCAACGACTGGCAACTGGCACAGGTGAACCTGGAGGAAACCCGTCGCAAGCTTCACGACCAGATAGCCCAGGCGGTGATGGATGCAGAGGGTTACGCCAAGGAGTTGCATCAGATGCAGAAGAAGGTGGCCTCCGATTCGCTCGCCTATCACATGTCGAGCCGGAAGTTTGAAGAAGGAATGCTTTCCACCTTCGATCTTCATACCGCAGCCCAGACGCTTCTGGAAAGCAGAATCAAGGAACTCCAGATGCAGATGCTGCTCATCATCAAACAAAGGTTAGTTGCTTATTACCAGGGAGAAAATTTAATTAAATAAACCTGGAGAATGCAAGTGAATTCTTCACTTTTCGTTCTTCACTCTTCACTTAAATTATGGATATAAAAATAGAAAAGAAAAAATATCTCGTGCCTCGCAAGTATTGGGCATGGATTGGCGGAGGAGCGGTTTTGATCGCAGTCCTCATTTGGTTGGGATTGAGCAATTTCTCTTCCACTCTGAAGGTGGATAGGAAGGGATTGAGCATCGGAACCGTGGAGAAGGCGCAGTTCAACGATTATGTTTCAGTGGATGGACAGGTGGTTCCTATCTCCGTGGTGCAGATCAGTTCCGAGGAAGGCGGTATCGTTCTGGAGAAAGTGGTGGATGAAGGTGCCCACGTGAACAAGGGCGATGTAATCGTGAAACTGAGCAATTCGAATCTCGACCTGGAGATTCTGAATGCCGAAAGTGAACTTGCCGAAAAGCAGGACATGCTTCGCAACACCCAGATTTCGATGGAGCAGGACCGTCTGAACAATAGCAACGAGGAACTTTCGCTTTCGCAGGATGTCATTACCAAGCGCCGTTCCTATCAGCATCAGGAGGCGTTGCACAAGGAAGAACTCAATTCGCGCGAGGAGTATCTGAAGGCTAAGGAAGATTACGACCTTGCCGTCAAGAAGCATGCGCTCATCAGCAAGCGATTGAAGAAGGATGCACAGCTCCGCCGTTCGCAGATGGATCAGATGGGCGATAATCTGGAAGCCATGCAGAAGAATGTGCAGCTGGTTCGCCAGCGCAAGGAGAAGCTGAACATCCGCAGCACCATTTCGGGTGAGATTGGTTTGCTCGATGTGGAACTGGGACAGAGCATTTCTGCCGGACAGAAGATAGGAGTCATCAACGACCTCAGCGATTTCAAGGTGCAGGCGCAGGTGGATGAGCATTACATCGACCGGGTAAAACCGGGACTTACTGCTACCTTCGACCAGAACGGCAAGCATTATCTCCTGCAGGTCCGCAAGGTTTATCCCGAGGTAAGAGACGGCAGGTTTCGCATCGACTTCATCTTCAAAGGTGTTCGCCCTGGCAATATCCGAACCGGTCAGACCTATTATGTAGATTTGCAGCTCGGTCAGTCGAAGCAGGCAATAATTATCCCTAAAGGCACGTTTTATAGTGTAACGGGCGGTCAATGGATTTTTGT
>CAVBFV010000385.1:0-2456 GCA_963594575.1 Lachnospiraceae bacterium
CAAAACGGCCTTACCTTCATCGACAACCATGGGATGGAACGGAGCAACCACATCGAATCGGATGCATTGGAAGTTTCGCTCAAGGAGTGGCATTACCAGAAGTTTGGCATTATGAACCAACACTATCTTGGCAAGGCGAACAACGCCACGTTTATCGCACAGCACGAGGTTCGGCCAGCCCTGCTCTTCTCCATGCCAACCTTTGGCAGCAGCATGAAAGAAGTGTACGGCAATCGTGGTGCAAAAAAGGAAATGATGTGGAAAACAGGCGAGGCAAGCCTCTGTTTTCTGAGCGGCGAAGGTGGTGCCAACACTCACTTGAACCAGGGCACTCAATTCGAAATCTTCAACGTGGTCATCCCGCAGCAATTCATAGAAGAGTTGATCGGGCGCAACCCGGAGGCTTTTGAGCAACTTTCTCCTCTAACCAGCCCTACCTTCAATACCCAGACCATCATCAAGTACAACCAGCCCGCCATAGCAGCAGTCATCAAGGCGGCACGAGACATCCAGCGTTCCCGCCTGTTAGGCAACCAAGCCTCCAAATACCTGGAATCGAAGATTATTGACTGCCTATCGGGATTTCTCCTCCCCGCCAGTCTCTTACCAAGCGCCCAAACCCTCAGTATCAGCATCCGTGACAAGATACACGATGCCCAAAGCATCATCCTCAACCATTACCAAGATATGCCTTCGCTTCACGAATTGGCGGCTATGGTGGGAACCAACGAATGCACCCTGAAGAAAGCCTTCAAGCAGGAATTCGGAACCACGGTATTCCAGTATCTCTTTGATTTCCGCATGGAATTGGCGGTTCATTATCTTCTCGATACGAGCTTGCCGATTGCCGACATCGGGGTAAAACTGGGTTACGATTACCAGAGTCATTTCTGCACGGCATTCAAGAGAAAACACGGGGTAAGCCCGATGGAATTCAGATTAAGACGTGGAGTTATTGCAAGAACCTGATGATGGCTTGCAATAACTCCAGAAATCTGGCAGCCTCTCCTCCATCCATCTGAACATGATGAAACTGGAAGGAGATGGGGAGCGTGGTTCGGAAGAAACCACGGCGATAACTTCCCCACATCAGCATGGGGTTGCAGAATAAATCCGTGTATTGATTCACGATGCTGTCAAGCTCCGTTCCTATCATCGCCGACGTTCCCACCACCATCGCATCTTCTAGAGAAGATGATTTGCATTCAGAAGCAGCCTCAGAAGTCAGACGAAGATAATCTTCATTAAATTTCTGAATATCATCAGAAAAAGGAATGTCGCAGGAATTGATTCCTCCCTTCTTATTTTCCACGATTACGTTAATGGCGATAGAATCGTATTGCATCAATCGCCAGGATGAGCCGGATTCTTTTTCCGGAAGAAGATAAAACTCCCTGGTTCTCGATGCAGCACAGCCTATCGCCCAGCACAAGATCATATTGAATTTCCATCCCCTCTTCCTGCTTATCTTCATAATTCGGGAAACGTCGAATGTCTTGGTCAGAGTTACCATCGGCATCGGCGACGACATCCATAAATCGAATGCCGCCGCCCTGGAAGTTTCTTTAGGATTTATCTCTTTCTTCATAACATTCTTTATCTGAAACACTTTATTTCAAATCATACTTTATCCTCATTTTCTCCCGCTCCGCCTCAGAAAGGCTCTTCATAAAAGCCTTCCAGCCGGGGCAGAAGCGAGTGTGCCAATGCCAGAAACGGGAAACAAGCGAACGAGGATTCGCCTCATACTTACGGCGCATACAACAATCTGCGCAAGGAATATTCTTTTTCTTCATGATTTCTACTCTATCGGAATCCAAATTTCTGTTAGCAATTCTTCCGGAGCTGTTGTCTCCGGGTCGTTCAGGTAACGCTCAAACATCTGACAATTTTCCAACACTCCGCTTCCCAACTTCACCTTCTCGCCTGATGCAGGAAGGAGTTCGCCATAAACCTTGGCGTTTACTTCTGCCAGATTCTCGTACGGTCCCTGATAGCGATAAACCAGGAAGCGACCACCATAAATCGTAATGATGTTCACATCATCCTCAGGCTGAAGCTGCTCTACGATAGAAGCTGCGATACAAACATCCGTGCGGCAGGCATCAGCAGGAGTTGTTGCCGGATTGTCGTGATAGATGTTGATGTATTCTGCATCCGGACAATTATAATCAAGATGATGCTTATGGCAATAAGCACCCAACTTGTTCCAAGCCTCCATATAATTGACAGACTTATAATCACCCAAAAGGCGAACACTAATCGCCTTTACATCCTTTCTACTCTCAATTCTTTCTGTAATTTCCATTTCCTTATTATTTTAATATTATCTTAATATTTTATAGGCAACAAGACTAACCAGCATCGCCACCTTAATAATTACTACTCCTATAATCATACGCATTTTCTCCTATTTTATATGATAAGTTTTTTGCATCTCATTTCTTGTAATGAGA
>CAVBFV010000386.1:0-2452 GCA_963594575.1 Lachnospiraceae bacterium
GCGCTAGGATGCCAGACATGCGAGTATTTCACTACATTTTATTTACAAGTTTCCTGAGCCAATTTACTCCACGGGGCAAATTGTTCCAATTCCTCCTCTGACATTTCAGCACCAGGACGATGCTCCAGAAGGAAGCTCAGATATTTAAGTGGATCAAGTTCATTGGCTTTTGCCGTTTCTATCATAGAATAGATTTTCATACTGGCATCTGCTCCGGCTGGTGTATCACAGAAAAGCCAGTTCTTACGGCCAACTACCAAGGGGCGAATGCTGTTCTCACTGAGATTATTACTCAGGCTGCATGCACCATCTTTCAGATAGTTCATCATGAACGGACGACAACCATTGGAATAGTTGATTGCATTGATTAGCCTGTCTCCGGATTCTGGATGCAACTGGTCAAGCCATGACAAAAAAGCCTCTATGACAGGTTTTTGATCCTTCAGGCGGCGATTATAAATCTGTTTGGGCGATAATCCTTTTTCTCGATAAGACCGTTCATACTCAAACAGCTTATTACAGTATAGCAATCCCTGGACTGCCGGATGTGTATAATCCTTTTCGTGGCCTTTGGGTATTGCCCGCAGCCAATAGCGTCGTATGTGAGCCCAGCAGCAACAACGCTGTGCCTCAGGCACTTTGTTGTATCCTTTATAACCATCAACCATTAGATAGTATCCGGGATCTGCACCTGCCAGAAAAGCAGCGGCATTACTGCCGGCTCTGGTTGGAGTGTAATTATAAAGGATGATAGGAATCTCCCCATCGTCACCAGTGCGTACCAGCCAGACATAAGATTTACTCTGTGGTCTGCGACCTTCTTCCTTTAATACCTGGATTGGAGTCTCATCCGCCATCAGATATCTGCGTTTCAACAGTTTCCGGTGCAGATATTCATACATTGGCAGAAAGTAATTCTCTGCACAGTAGATGATCCAACTGGCCATGGTCGTACGGCTGATCTTTACCCCAAGGTGTTCAAAATCCTTCTCCTGACGGTATAAAGGCATGGACATGACATATTTATAATACATCACATGTGCTGCAAGACCAGACGATACATAACTCCCCGGAATCAATGCAGGAGCTCCTTCGTCCTTGATGAACTGGGGATCTTCCGTTTCCTTACATTGTGGACACTCATAGGTAGTCGCATAATAATCAATACGCTTCAGCTTTGGCTCTGTATAACGCAGTTCTGTCCGGATGAGTTCGTGTCCGATAGGAACCATCATTGTTCCACAAACATCACACGTTTTCTGTTCTTCCGTAAGAGTATCTACATAAACCTTCTCTGTCGGAAGATCAGCAAAGACCTCATCATAAGCAGCTTTCGGTTTACGGGCTTTCTTGTGTGCTTTTACCTCAATGTATTCCACCTCAAGGGGCACCGGTTCCGGTTCTTCCGCCGTCTGCAGGTGGAACAGATCCAACTGTCCTGGGAGCTGTTCATGCCGGATCTCGCTTGTGGAGCCAAAAAGTTTAGTCTTCAAGTAGTCTAACTGCGCCTGAAGGTTAGAAATCAATTGATCTTTTTCACTGTCTTTGGCATCACGTTCCTGCAGCATTTTCTGTAGGGAACAGATAAGCTCGTTCTGAGTGCTGATTGTATTATTCAGTTGTGAAATCGTATCCTTAAGCTCTAAGAGCTGGATATCTCTTACTCCTGAAGGCATTGTTTTTTTGCTCCTTTTCTATGGTTCAATTATACCATGAAACAAGCAAAAAATCCCGAAAAATCAAGCATTTTCAGTACTTTTTATTGCTTTTGGCTGCTCAATTTCAAGACCTGACATAAGCCAGTCAAACTGCCTCCATGTAATGGGTTTTACCTCATTACGGCTGCGCGGCCAACGGTATTTTCCTACGTTGGCATCGAGGCGCTTATATAAAAGTACAAACCCTTCACGTTCATGAAGAAGCACTTTTATTCGATCACTACGTCTGCCACAGAAGAGATAGATTGCATTTGGTCTGGAAGGGTTCATATTCAGCTGGTCTTTTACGACAGCGCATAATCCATCTATGGACTTGCGCATGTCTGTATAACCACAGATCACATAAATCCCGTCTGCGACAGTGATGTCTCCTAACATGTCCCTGTCACAGTTTTAAGGATCTGTGACAGTAGATTCGGGTCAACATCATTTGAAATTTTTATAGAAATAGTCCCAAGTATGACCTCGATGGTGGGACAGGTTTCTTCCAGTGGAAGCATTGTGCTTTCGACAGTTGGAATGACCGGGTTTTGATGTTCAGGGATCACCTCAAGTTTTACAACATCCTGTTTAAGGGCTGGCCTATAATCGCCGCGTCCTGTGGCAGAGGGGATATCATAACAGGCTTTTTTTCTCAGTCTTTTAACCCAGTTGTAAAAAGTGCCGGGATTGATGTTATGTTCTGTACACCATTGGTAGTCACTAAGACCGCTGCTGCGGCATTCCATGATAAG
>CAVBFV010000387.1:0-2438 GCA_963594575.1 Lachnospiraceae bacterium
AATAGGCATAAGTTTCGCTAAAGGATGGGAGGAACGCACCGGGAGGTTTCCGAAGAGGAGATTCCGGAGCTCATCCAAATAACAGAAATATGAATATATAATATAAGAAAGGAGATATAAATATGACATTCGACAAATTTACAATCAAGGCGCAGGAGGCGGTACAGGAAGCCGTAAACATTGCGCAGCGAAATGGTCAGCAAACCATCGAACCGGTGCATCTGCTTAGCGGTATTCTTGAAAAGGCTACCGATGTGACCAACTACATCTTCCAGAAGTTGGGCATGAACGGACAGCAAATCGCTATGCTCTTGCGTCAGGAGATGCAACATCTGCCTCGTGTGCAGGGCGGCAGTCAGCCGTACCTCAGCAACGAGACTAACCAGATACTGATGAATGCCGAGGATACCGCCAAGAAAATGGGCGACGAGTTCGTTAGCGTAGAACCTATCCTGTTGGCTATCGTACAGGGCAACTCTACTGCTGCACGTATTCTGAAGGATGCTGGTGCAAATGCCAAAGATATGCTCGCTGCCATACAGGCACTGAGACAGGGACAGAACGTAAAATCACAAAGCGCTGATGATAACTATCAGAGCTTGGAGAAATATGCGAAAAACCTTGTAGAACAGGCTAGAAGCGGTAAGCTGGACCCAGTTATCGGACGCGATGAGGAAATAAGAAGAGTGCTCCAGATTCTGTCACGAAGAACCAAGAACAACCCTATTCTGATAGGTGAGCCTGGTACAGGTAAGACCGCCATCGTAGAAGGTCTTGCCGAGCGTATCGTACGTGGCGATGTACCGGAGAATCTGAAGAACAAGCAACTCTATTCTCTCGATATGGGCGCGCTGGTAGCCGGTGCCAAATATAAGGGTGAGTTCGAGGAACGTCTGAAGAGCGTCATCAAAGAGGTAACCAACGCCAACGGCCAGATTATCCTCTTTATTGATGAGATTCATACCCTGGTTGGTGCTGGTGGAGGCGAAGGTGCCATGGATGCAGCCAACATTCTGAAACCTGCGTTGGCTCGTGGTGAACTGAGAGCCATCGGTGCTACTACCCTCAACGAGTATCAGAAGTACTTCGAGAAGGATAAGGCTCTGGAGCGCCGTTTCCAGACCGTCATGGTTAATGAACCTGACGAGGTAGATGCCATCAGCATACTCCGTGGTATCAAGGAGCGCTACGAGAACCATCATAAGGTACGTATTCAGGATGATGCCTGCATTGCAGCCGTAAAACTCTCTGAGCGTTACATTTCCGACCGTTTCCTCCCAGATAAGGCTATCGACCTGATGGATGAGGCAGCAGCAAAACTGAGAATGGAGCGTGACTCTGTACCAGAAGAACTGGATGAGATTACCCGCCACTTGAAGCAGTTGGAGATTGAGCGTGAGGCAATCAAGCGCGAGAATGACCAACCTAAGATTCAGCAGTTGGATAAGGAAATTGCAGAATTGAAGGATCAGGAACATGACTTCCGTGCTAAATGGGAAGGCGAAAAAGCACTCGTCAACAAGATTCAGCAGGATAAGCAGGAGATAGAAAACCTGAAGTTTGAGGCTGAACGCATGGAGCGCGAAGGCAATTACGAGCGTGTGGCTGAAATCCGCTATTCTAAACTGAAGGCACTAGAGGATGACATCAAGAAGATTCAGGAGCAGCTGAAGAGTACACAGGGTGGCGCAGCGATGGTCAGAGAGGAAGTTACTGCTGATGATATCGCTGAGGTTGTAAGCCGCTGGACCGGAATACCAGTAAGCCGTATGATGCAGAGCGAGCGTGAGAAACTGCTCCATCTGGAGGAAGAACTCCACAAGAGAGTCATCGGACAGGACGAGGCTATCACCGCTGTAAGTGATGCTGTACGTCGCTCTCGTGCCGGATTGCAGGATCCTAAGCGTCCTATCGCCAGCTTCATCTTCCTCGGTACTACCGGTGTAGGTAAGACTGAACTTGCCAAGGCTCTGGCTGAGTATCTGTTCAATGACGAGTCGATGATGACCCGAATTGACATGAGTGAATATCAGGAGAAGTTTAGCGTAACCCGTTTGATCGGTGCGCCTCCAGGGTATGTAGGCTACGATGAAGGTGGCCAGTTGACCGAGGCTGTACGCCGCAAACCATATAGTGTGGTTCTCTTCGATGAGATTGAGAAGGCGCATCCTGATGTTTTCAATACCCTGTTGCAGGTATTGGACGATGGTCGATTGACCGACAACAAGGGTCGTGTAGTCAACTTCAAGAACACCATCATCATCATGACTTCCAACGCAAGCCGTGAGATGTTGCGCAAGACCTTCCGTCCTGAGTTCCTGAACCGTATTGATGATATCATTACCTTCAAGCCGTTGACCCAGGAGCAAATTGCCGAGGTTGTAGAACTTCAGATGAAGCGAGTAAAGAAGATGTTGGAGCCTCAGGGCTTTGAACTT
>CAVBFV010000388.1:0-2424 GCA_963594575.1 Lachnospiraceae bacterium
TCAGACAAAACGGGAGTCAAAATGAAAACGGTTTCGTATTGATTCATACTACTTTAAATGATTAAATATTAATATAAAAATTCTCATGCAAACCGGAAAATGTGTGCGGAAACACAGCCTTTTCACGAATTGCGGTGCAAAATTACGACTTTTTCTTGAATTAACCAAATATTTTTTGTACTTTTGCACAAAATAATTGTTAATAGTATAAAAACAACCTCTAAATTGTAAAGAATATGGCAAAAATGAACAAGAAACTGATTACTCTGCTCCATACCCTACCATCTATGGGCATGGCTTTCATCGTTTTAGGCGTCCTGCTGATGGTGGCCAGCTTTGCGTTTTCCATTCAGGGAAACAGCGTACTCTTCGCTGGCCTCTTTTTCATTCTGGCGGGAGTAGCCGGATTTGTATATTCATTAAAAAAAGGATAAGCCGGTCATCGACTTATCCTTTTTATATCTTTGGGAATCTTTTCCCAATTACAGAATCATTTAATCTTCGTTAGGAACTATCAGTTTGTATCCCTTACCATGGATATTGATGATTTCAATCTGAGGATCGTCCTTCAAATGCTTACGGAGTTTGGTGATATAAACATCCATTGAGCGTGCATTGAAGTAATTGTCATCAATCCAGATGGTCTTCAGAGCAAAATCGCGCTGCAGAATTTCATTAGAGTGAGCACAGAGCAAAGCAAGAAGTTCATTCTCCTTGGTGGTAAGCTTGGTCTGCTTTTCACCAATGGTAAGAAGCTGCTTCTGTGTATCGAAGGTAAAGTCACCGATGTGATACATGGTAGACTCCTTGCTCTTCTTGCCACGTACGCGGCGGAGAATAGCCTCTACACGGAATACCAATTCTTCCATAGAGAATGGTTTGGTGATATAATCATCAGCACCAATCTTGAAACCTTCAAGGATATCTTCCTTCAATGTCTTGGCTGTAAGGAAGATGATAGGGAGGTCGGCATTGGTCTGACGAATTTCCTGTGCCAGGGTAAAGCCGTCCTTCTTTGGCATCATCACGTCGAGTACTGCAATATCAAACTTATTCTTATTGAATTCCTTATAACCTACCTCGCCATCAGGGCACAGAACTGTGGTAAATCCCTTTGCCTGCAAATATTCGCGAAGCAACATACCTAAATTTTCATCGTCCTCGCAAAGCAAGATTTTAATTTTCTCTTCCATATCTTTATTCTTTAAAATTATTAATATTCTTTTAATTCTTTATTCTGTTTCTTCAAGTCTTAACTGTGAATCACCGGCAACTTGATGGTAAAGGTTGTACCCTTTCCCAATTCGCTATCTACCTTAATTTCACCATCATGAAGATCTACTATCTTCTTGACATAAGCCAGTCCCAGTCCGAATCCCTTCACATCATGGACATTGCCCGTATGTACGCGGTAGAACTTGTCGAATATCTTCTTCAGATTCTCCTTTTTCATACCCAGACCGGTATCCGTAATCGAGAGATACAGATGTTCTTCATCATTCCAGGTCTTCATCGTAATGTTAAGCGGCTCGTCCGGCTTGCGGTATTTCACAGCATTGTCCATCAGATTGAAGATGACATTCTGGAAATGCACCTCGTCAACATATAGTCCCGAATCGATAGCCTCGATATCGGTATAGACCTTTCCGCCAGTATGCTCAACGCGGAGCGAGAAGGAATTGGCAATATTCTCAACCATCTCGTTCAGATCGAGTTCTTTCTTCTTGAACACCGCCTTCTTGCGGTCGAACATACTCATCTGCAATACCTTTTCTACCAGGAAACGAAGACGCTTCGATTCATCGTTGATCACGTTACCCAGATGTTTCTGCATCTGTTCACTCTTTGCCACCGAAGTATCATTGAGCATCTGCGCTGCCAGACTGATACTGGCAATCGGCGTCTTCAGTTCGTGGGTCATATTATTGATGAAGTCGTTCTTTATCTCAGTATATCTCTTTTGTCTGAAGATAACCACAATGGTAAAGATGAAGGTAATCAGCAGTACCAGCGTGAAGATGACACTAGGAATCATAAAGCGCACACTGGAGAAGATATAGCTGTTCATATCCGGGAAATGCACCCTTACTACACCCATCTTCGACTGTGGGTCGTTGCGGAAGAGCACCTGTGAGTAGCTGTATTCCTCACCCTCGTCCGTATAGTCAGGACAGCGGTAAACCTCTCGTCCATCCTGGGTAGTCACGGTGAAATGATAAGGTATGTTGATACCATTATTCATCATCTCAGCCTTGAGGTCCTGATCGAGCTGCTTGAAGTTGATTCTCTCCTTCAGCGGCTTGTCTGATGCCGAATAAAGGATAGAATATACCACCTCATCCAGCAACGCTTTCTGATAGACATAGCGGTTCTTCACGATTTCCTGAAGCGACTTCTGTGTTTCTGTCAGCGAATTCTTATCGC
>CAVBFV010000389.1:0-2390 GCA_963594575.1 Lachnospiraceae bacterium
CCGTAGTTCTCGATGCGGCGGTCGCGGAGGAATGGCCACCAGCGGCGCACATTCTCGCTGTGCTTCAGGTCGATATCTACCACCAGGCTCTCTTCTTCCTGATCGCTGGCACGGTAGTAGAGCTCGCCCTGAGGACCGGCTACGAAACTGCTGCCCCAGAACTGGATGCCCTCGGTCTGACCGCTTGGATCAGGCTCGAAACCTACGCGGTTTACGGCGATGACCGGCAATCCGTTGGCTACGGCATGGCCACGCATCACGGTAGTCCACGCCTCGCGCTGGCGTTGCTGCTCCTCCTCGGTATCATAGGTGGCATAGCCGATGGCGGTAGGATAGATGAGCATTTCGGCTCCCTGCAGCGCCATCAGACGGGCTGCTTCGGGATACCACTGGTCCCAGCAAACCAGCACGCCGAGCTTGCCTACAGAGGTCTGGATAGGGTGGAAACCGAGGTCGCCCGGAGTGAAATAGAACTTCTCGTAGTAGGCAGGATCATCGGGGATGTGCATCTTGCGGTATTTTCCGGCTATGCTTCCATCCTTCTCCATCACTACCGCCGTATTGTGGTAGAGCCCCGGAGCGCGGCGCTCGAAGAGGGAGGTGACGATGACGACGCCGAGATCCTTGGCAAGCTTGCCGTAGAAATCGGTCGAAGGGCCCGGAATAGGCTCTGCCAGGTCGAAGAGGTCAACATCCTCTACCTGACAGAAATAGAGGGAGTTATGAAGCTCCTGAAGCACGATGAGCTCTGCGCCGCGATGGGCGAGGTCGATGATGCCTTCTGCCAGGCGCTGCTTGTTGTTGGCGATATCTGCCGTATTATGAAGTTGTAATAAACCGACTTTCATTTTTTACTTTTAATGTTAAATGTTAAATGTTGAATGTTGAGTGTTGAGTGTTGAATTTTGAGTCTCTGAGGGCTCCTTCGGGCAACTGCATGGTGATGCAGTGGATGCTGCCGTGCTGGCGGATAATGGTCTGCGAATCTACACCGATGATTTCGCGGTCGGGGAAGGCGAGCTGAATCTGCTTGCGTGCCTCCTCGTCCTTTTCCGGCTGATTATAGGTTGGATAAATCACAGCCTTGTTGAGTATCAGGAAGTTGGCATAGGTGGCAGGCAGGCGGTCTCCCTCGCTCTCCGGGTTGGTGGTGAGGCTGTCGCCCTCATCATAGATAGGGTCGGGCATCGGCAGCTTGAGCAAGCGGTAAGGGTATCCCTCCCAGGTGAAGAGGCCCTTGAGCTGCTTCTCCAGCGCCTGGAAGTCTTCATACTGCTCATCTTCCGGATTATCGCAGCCTACATATAATAAGGTGTCGTGTGGAGCCACTCTCACGATGGTGTCGATGTGGCCGTCGGTATCATCGCCTATCAGATTGCCGTGATCCAGCCAGACGACTCTCTTGAGCTGGAAGAAAGTCTGCAGCAGATGGTCGATGCTGTCGTGGTCGAGCGGCTGGTTGCGGTGAGGCGCCAGCAGGCACTGTGAGGTGGTGAAGAGTGTACCCTTTCCGTCACTCTCGATGCTGCCTCCTTCGAGCACGAAGCCCTGGTGGTTCTCTATATCGGCATTGAAGGCTGCCTGATAGTATAGTTGCAGGGTGATGGCATTATCCTTCTCCCATCTGAACTTTTCGCCCCAGCCGTTGAACTTGAAGTCGAGTATGCGGTAAGGCACCATCCAGGTGTTCTGCTTTTTGCGCAGCACCATCGTGAGGGGACCGTGGTCGCGCACCCAGGTATCATTGCTTTCTACCTCGTAGAGCAGCACGCGGCTCATCTGTTCGGCAGAGAGCTTTTTCTTGAGCTGGTATCGGGTGGCAGGCACATCGGGTGTAGCCACAAGCAGCTGCTCGTAGCGCGTGATGATATCTGCCAGTTCGAGATAAGTATCTGTAATTTCAGGCAGATACGGCTTCCAGTCGGTGCCGGCATGTGGCCAGGTGAGCATGATGGCGCTCTGTGGCTCCCATTCGGCAGGGAGTGCGAAATCGCAGGGTAATGTAGATTGATGCATAAGCTATACTATTTTTATGATACGATGTTCTATACCAATTTATTATACTCTGTTCTTCATCGGGAACCTTTCCTTGGGGACGGGCTCCGTTCTGCTTTTATGAAGTATGCTTGCAAAATTAATAAAAAATCTACAACTATCGGCTGTTTTTGTGAAATATTTTGCGCAAAAGCGAAACTTTATATTAAAAAAGTTTAAACGGAGGGCTGTATGGAGATAAAATCGGGGAAAAATGAGTAACTTTGCAGTCTAAAAATAAAATATTGAATAGGAGCGTGAAAATAAAACAGGTAGTTGATGCCCTTGAACATTACGCGCCTCTGCCCTTGCAGGAAGGATATGATAATGCCGGCCTGCAAGTTGGATTGACAGAG
>CAVBFV010000390.1:0-2360 GCA_963594575.1 Lachnospiraceae bacterium
CCCAGTCAGGTTTCGCTCCCAAACCATAGATTCCATACTCATTTTCTCCCAAAGTTTCCTTGGATGTGAGAAAGAAGGTCAGCGTGCCGTCAGCGTATTTCACCCTAGGGATTCCACCACTAAAATATCCACCTTCTATCTTGGCATAGGTCTTGTCGGTAGCCATGTCTTTTGTCCATACTTCTTCGCCTTTGAGTTTTCTACAATTGTAGAACATATCGATACTATTAGATACCAGGGTTGTTACAAACTTACTGCTGGCGTAGATGGTGGTGAGAGCTCGGCAGTAAGAAAACATGCCTTCCATATTCGTCACCTTCTCTGTATTGAAGTTAGTGAGGTAGAGCGAGGTGAGTTCTGAACAGCAAAAGAACATATAACTCATATTCGTCACATTCGCGGTATTGAAGTTTGTGACATCGAGTGAGAGGAGAGCAACACAGTCATAGAACATTTTGCTCATATTCGTCACCTTCGCTGTATTGAACTTAGTAACATCTAGCGAGGTGAGAGATGAGCAGCTAGCGAACATACTGCTCATATTCGTCACCTCCGCTGTATTGAAGTTTGTAACATCTAGCGAGGTGAGAGCAGAGCAGTAAGAGAACATGTTACTCATATTCGTCACATTCGCTGTATTGAAATGAGTAACATCTAGCGAGGTGAGAGCTTTGCAGTTATAGAACATGTAGCGCATATTCGTCACCTTCGCTGTATTGAAATGGGTAACATCTAGCGAGGTGAGAGATGAGCAGTAATAGAACATGAATCTCATATCCGTTACATTCGCTGTATTGAAATGGGTAACATCTAGCGAGGTGAGAGAAGAGCAGTTATAAAACATGCCGTACATATCCGTTACCTTCTCTGTATTCAGATATTCCAGGCCTGTAATTGTTTCCAGTTTTTTGAGATCCTCAAAGAAACAATACAACGATGTAGGAGTGTATGTGCTGAAGCTCTTATCGAAAACAATGTGCACAATTGTGCCATTCTTAAAATTCCGTTTGATATCAGCCACCGTCATATTATCTTTCACAACAACACTATTGCTTGGAAGGGTTTCACCCACATTTTCCTTGAAAGTCAAGGTTTGGGTGGAGGATTCATACGTTGCTATATACTTAGAACTGGAAGCTGCCTTCTGCGCAACCATGCCGGCTGGCAGAAGCAACAACATGAACAACATCAATGGGAACAGAGCGAATCTACGGATTATCGCCCCCCCATTGTACATACGGCCGGCTTGCGACCCATTGGATTGATTTGAAAAATGTTTCATAATTTAATATTATATTTGTTATTATATTTTATCAAGAAATTACTGAATACTGATTGCCATCAGACTGACTACCAGACCCACGAACGTAATGAACACAACGCCGAGGATGAGGCAGATATAGAAACGCCCTCTCCTGATGAAATCACCCAGGCTGAAATGATACATCGGGTGATCATCAAGATAGGTCCTGTATTCCCTCACCATGACATTAATCATGATGACTACATAAATAAGGAGGAACAGAGCTACTATCAGGATAGCCTGTTCGTCTTTGGCTAATGATTCTATTATACTTTTCATGGTGCAAATATAGTGTTTTTTTTTGAAACAAGGTGTCGCATTCCCCCCACTTGGTGTCGCATTGCTATCAAATAGGTGTCTCCTTCGTGGGGGAAGGAGACACCTTATACATACTTTTTAACAGTTTTTCTCTCTCCAAGCCGTAGGAGAGCAGCCTTCTTTCTCTTTGAACATACGGTAGAGATGGGTACGTGAAGAGAAGCCGCACTCGGCAGAAATGATGTCATTACCGAAGTCGGGGTTATCCAACATCATCTTCTTGGCAGCCTCAAAACGCACATCGGCAAGCCAGAGACGGAAGGTGGTATTGAGACAGGATGAGAGGTAGCGCGACAACGCGTATCTGTTGATATTCAACGAACGTGACAGGGTAATCATATTCAGTGCTGTATCCTTATAACCCTTGGCAGCACACCAGGCATCGAGCTTCTTACGGATGATTTCCTGCCGCCGTTCTGGTGACATGGTTTGTAAAGATTCTTCCTTATCCATCAGTTCTGTATCCTGAAGTTCAGAAGCAGAATCGTCTCCTCTGCTTTCCATGGCAGCATTCTCCTCTTCCTCCTTATCCAGAAGTTCTTCAGTAGGCATGTAATTATAGCCCAAAGCCATGAAACTGAGCGTGAAGAAAAAGACAGCAAGCAGTCCCAGAGGTCCGATAACGTATAGAGATTCGGTAGAAAGAACAGCAAAAGGCATGGCTATAGCAGGCAGAAAAAGGACGAATACACTGGCTCGCGCATATCTCACGTAAGGCAGGATATCGTAACCAGCCATC
>CAVBFV010000391.1:0-2345 GCA_963594575.1 Lachnospiraceae bacterium
TGCAAAGATACAACATTTTCGGGCAGAATGCAAGCTTTCACCCTAACTTTCTATGTGAGAAAATCTATAAGTAGCTGCAATACAATAAGTTCTGTTGATTTTCTTTCTGAACTTTATTGCAAATAACAAAAAAACGCTGAAAAAAGTACAATGGAGAACACAGAAAGGCAAAAGCGGTCATTTCCGGTCATGGTCATTTTCGGTCATTTTCAAAATGAGTTGGGTCATTTTGAGCTATAGTAAATATAAATATTATTTATATTATACTATAGATGACCTTTTCTCCCCCGAAACGAAAATGACCGGAAATGACCATGACCGAAAATGACCGGAATATAATCCTCATAGTGATGGGAAATAATGAATTATTAGATACGCTAAAGCATTGGTTATTAATGCTATATATGATTTATATGTAGTCTCGCTATAATTGTGTACGTATAAAATAATCTGCATTCATCAGGTTCATATTCGTGCCTTATTGTTCTTCTTTTACCTGTTTTCTACCTGTCTTTTCTTCTATTTTTGTCAAAAATACCTACCTTTGGAGCATGATTTCGAGTCCGAGGAGGGGCATTTTTTGCCCATACTAGAGGGGGTAAAATACCTTCCTAACCCCCATATTTTGCATTTTTCCGTTAAATAACGTGATAAAATTCTTTGGTTTGCCAACTTTTTATTATCTTTGCTATCAATTAACAAAATATTGACGTAGCAATAGTCCGAAAAGCTAGAAACTACATAATAACAATACTGAGGCGAAAAGTGATAACTTGTTGTTATACAACTATTTAGTATGTATATTTCGTATGTGAAGAGAAGTCTGCATGTTGGATTATGAATAAAATATATATTTACATTTAAGATACTTGAATCCGCTTTTTATGCATTTTTCCAATACCTGTTTTCAGCGATGAAAAACGGAAAAATCTGAGTTCCCCGATTACCAAAACGCGTTTTTAGCCCATGAATAGCCGATTTTGCTCTTTAATTCATGCCCTCATCGAGCAGCTGAAGGAGGAATATCCATTAGCCACGATTCATGGTCATAATGAATTTGCCAACAAAGCCTGCCCCTGCTTTGATGTGAAGAAGGAGTGGGGCTAACAGATAGGGAACGCACTGCGTTCCCTATTTATATTATATATGGTACTTATTCTGGTAGTGGCGCTTGGATTTAACAGGGGCTCCATGGAAGGAACCGCTGCCCATACCGCTGCCACGAAGACTCTCATGGAAGCCTGAACCACCGCTGTATTCACCCCAGCGAGCTCTGATTCTATCTACATAATTAACCGTTTCCGTGCCTCGCATATAACCATATTTCACTACCGGGTCCGTGTAATAAGCCGGTTGGGAAAGGCGCAGAATATAATCGCGGATTACGCCCCAATTGTGCGGATTCTGACCATGTTTGCGAGCCAGCGACATCGCATCTCTGATGTGGAAATAGCCACCATTATAAGAAGCAAGGGCGAAAAGCATGCGCTGCGACGGGTCGCCTACGTCAGAGAAATGCCCCTGCAGTTCCGCCATATATCTGGCTGCCGCAGCCACATTCGCCTCAGGTTCATGAATCATGCTCATCGGCAAACCCAGATGGGCAGCCGTGCCTGGCATAATCTGCATCAGTCCGCACGCTCCAGCCCACGACTTTGCATTCGGGTCAAAACAGCTCTCCTGATAACATTGGGCAGCCATCAGGCGCCAGTCCATGCGAGCCGTCCCGCTATAGCGCTGGAAGAGGTGGTCGTAGCGGGAAATAACACCCTTAGAACGGTTCAGGAATGGTGAATAAACGTGGCGGCGCACGCTGGCAGAAGAGAGCAGCCACGATTCTTCCTGCTTGACCTGAGCAATCAGCTTGGGCTTAAACCAGCCGTTCAAGGTGTCGGCAAGACTCTTGTTGCCGCTCTGCACAGCCCATTGGGTTCGAGTGCTGTCGGGCGTAACTCCACAGAACAGCAGTTTGCCTCTGGTCTGTTTTCGGGGTAGGGGAACGGCAATTACATCGCCTTCTCCCTTCTCCAGCTTGCTCACCATTTCAGCCGTATCCTTACATTCTTCTACGCGTAACGACACGCCAATCTGCTGGGCAAACTTCTCGCAGAGCAGATATTGCAGTCCCATTCCGTGGCTATGGTAATCATAATAGGTAGTAGGACCGTTAACGGTAAGCATGATGAGCTCACCATTTGCCTGAATATCTTCGAGCGAAAGCCCTTTATTGGTTGAAGCAGGTTTCTTCTCATCGCCATCAGCCTCATCAGAGTTGTCCGCATACTCCATTTCGCCTACGGGAGTTCCCCATGGCGTAAGCTCCTGCTGCGGTTTCTTGTCGGCAC